>NZ_KV812095.1:31145-71288 GCF_001813335.1 Neisseria sp. HMSC055H02
GTAAATCCAAGTTGCTTTTCAAACCGCCTGAAACCGCAAAACCTGCTGCAACCCGCTCCCTCCCCCGTGGGGGAGGGTTGGGGAGAGGGCATTCTCCGAATTTCGGCAACCTTCCCCAAATCCCTTAGTCTTCTAAAATACAAGCCTTGCGGCTTGTTGCCCTCTCTCTAACTCTCTCCCACAGGGAGAGAGGACGGAGTGGCTGTTGGAATTAAGGGTTTTGCAAGGAAAACAGGTTGTGCAGGCTGTTTTTTACTTTTCAGATGACCTGAAATCAACGGTTGTAAATCCAAGTTGCTTTTCAAACCGCCTGCGACCGCAAAACCTGCTGCAACCTGCTCCCTCCCCCGTGGGGGAGGGTTGGGGAGAGGGCATTCTCCGAATTTCGGCAACCTTCCCCAAATCCCTTAGTCTTCTAAAATACAAGCCTTGCGGCTTGTTGCCCCCTCTCTAACTCTCTCCCACGGGGAGAGAGGATGGGGCGGCTGTTGGGGGTTAAGGGTTCTGCAAGGAAAACAAATTGTGCAGGCTGCTTTTTATTTTTCAGACGACCTGAAATCAACGGCGTAAACCCAAGCTGCTTCTCAAACTGCCTGTAACCGCAAAATCCGCTGCAATCCCCCCCCTCCCCCGTGGGGGAGGGCTGGGGAGAGGGCACTCCCCGAATTGCAGCAACCTTTCCCAACACACTACCGCCCAAATACAAGCCTTGCGGCTTGTTGCCCTCTCTCTAGCTCTCTCCCACGGGAGAGAGGACGGGGCGGCTGTTGGGGTTAAAGGTTATGCAAGGAAAACAGGTTGTGCAGACTGCTTTTTATTTTTCAGACGACCTGCATCAACAGTTGTAAATCCAAGTTGCTTTTCAAACCGCCTGCGACCGCAAAACCTGCTGCAACCTGCTCCCTCCCCCGTGGGGGAGGGTTGGGGAGAGGGCATTCCCCAAATCGCGACAATCTTTCCCAACACTCTAACCGCTCAAAATACAAGCCTTGCGGCTTGTTGCCCTCTCTCTAACTCTCTCCCACGGGAGAGAGAACGGGGGGCTGTTGGGATTAAGGGTTCTGCAAGGAAAACAGGTTGTGTAGGTTGCTTTTTTGCTTTTCAGACGACCTTTATAAATGCTCAATTCAGTCGGTTTGCACCCTATAATTTTCAATGATCTAATCAAAATCAGCCATCTGCTACCGTGCAGGCTGCTTTTCCAATTCCTTTAACACGCGCAGGATTTCCGCCAATACGTCGTTTGTCTGCTGCAAAATTTCGTGGTTCCAAAAACGCAGCACGGTAAAGCCCAAGCTGTTGAGATATGCTGTCCGCGCGTGGTCGTATGCGGCTCGTTCTGTGTGCTGCCCGCCGTCTGCTTCGACAATCAGCTTGGGCGTTACGCACATGAAATCAACAATATAATTTCCCATCGGCTGCTGGCGGCGGAATTTATAGCCGTTCAGACGGCCTGCCCGCAGGTGCTGCCACAATTTTGCTTCCGCCTCGCTCATTTCTTGACGCATGGCTTTGGCACGTTGATGCAGGGCGGGGTTGTCGGCGGTCAATAGTTTTTCGGGCGTGGTCATTTTTGTTATCGGGTTGCTGTTTGTGCAAGCCTTGCTGCCCTCTCCCTAGCCCTCTCCCACGGGAGAGGGGATGGGGTTGCTGATTGAATTAAATGTTGCGGCAAGACAATCTTTTTTCAGACGACCTTTTACGTTTTTATTTTGCACATGCCGTCTGAAAACTTCCTTAAAAGCTGGTGAAGAATGTAATCAAGCCCAAAATGATGCCGGGGGCGTTTGCCAGCATGACAGGGTAGTCGCGTTTTTCTTTCAAAAAGCCGTAGGCAACCCATAATGTGCAGTTGATGGCGGCGACGAGGGGTTGCAGCGGCGAGCCGGGGTTGCCCGCGAGGTTGTTTTGGATTTGCGGGATATAGGAAACGTACATGCCTACTGCGGTCAGAGTGGCGACGACGGAGAGTACGCGCATTTGTTTTTCAGTCATGGGTTTTCCTTTCTGATTTGAGGGTTGGGAGGTTGATTTTTCAGACGACGTTTTGTGTTGAGGGATCGTCTGAATTTTTGTTTTTTATGTTTTGATTTTTATCGGGTTTCAGACGACCTTTGTTGAGTTGAAGGGTCGTCTGAAAAGGCGGCTTATTGTTTTGCCGCTTTCATATTGTCAATGAATTTGTCAAACAGATAGCCGACATCCTGCGGGCCGGGGCTGGCTTCGGGGTGGCCTTGGAAGCAGAACACGGGTTTGTCGGTCAGTTCGATGCCTTGCAAGGTGTTGTCGAACAGGGATTTGTGGGTAATCCTTGCATTGGCGGGCAGGGTGTCGGCATCGACGGCGAAGCCGTGGTTTTGGCTGGTGATGACGACTTTGCCGCTGTCCAAATCTTGCACGGGGTGGTTCGCGCCGTGGTGGCTGAAGTGCATTTTTAAGGTTTTTGCACCGATGGCGAGGCTGATGAGCTGGTGTCCCAAGCAGATGCCAAAGATGGGTTTGCCGCTTGCCATCAGTTTTTGCACGGCTTCGATGGCGTAGTCGCAAGGTTCGGGGTCGCCGGGGCCGTTGGAGAGGAATACGCCGTCGGGGTTGAGCGCCAACACGTCTTCCGCGCTGGTTTGGGCTGGGACGACGGTCAGGCGGCAGCCGCGTGCGGCGAGCATACGCAGGATGTTGGTTTTCACGCCGAAATCATAGGCAACAACGTGGAACGGTTGTTCGGCAGGGGTAACGAAACCTTTGCCCAACGCCCATTCGCCTTCGATCCATTCGTAGGCTTCTTTGCAGGAAACTTCTTTCGCCAAATCTTTGCCGACCATGCTGCCGAACGCGGCGATGAGTTCTTGCGCTTTTTCAACCGTGGCGTCCGCACCGGTCAGAATCGCGCCGCCTTGTGCGCCTTTTTCGCGCAGCAGCGTGGTCAGGCGGCGGGTGTCGATGTCGGCGATGGCAACGGTTTTGTTGCGCACCAGATAGTCGTGCAGGCTTTCGGAGGCGCGGAAGTTGCTGTGCAGCAGCGGCAGGTCGCGGATAATCAAGCCTGCGGCATAAACGCTGCGGCTTTCTTCATCTTCGGCGTTGGTGCCGGTATTGCCGATGTGGGGGTAGGTGAGGGTAACGATTTGTTTGCAGTAGGACGGGTCGGTCAGGATTTCCTGATAGCCGGTCATGGAAGTGTTGAACACGACTTCGCCGGAAGTCGAACCTTCGTAACCGATTGATGTGCCGTGAAATACGCTGCCGTCAGCGAGAACGAGAAGAGCCGGAGTGGTCATGATGGAATCCTGTTGCCTGATGATGGTCGGTTTGCAGAAACGGGCAGGGGTCGTCTGAAAATTGTTTACAAAAAAGACCGCCTGAGAAAATATCGGCTAAAAAAAAACACGTCCCGCAGCCTTGATTTTGCTGCGTAACGTGCTTTTTCAGGCATAGCTGCCTATGCCGTAGAAGCAATGCATTCTACGTCAAAAATCCATATCGTTCAAGTTGTATCCTAAGATAGTTTCTACCTTAACAATCATGCGGTCTGTTTCATTTTCACCATTTGTCCCCTGTATCAGGCAAAAAAATATTCGGAACTGCACATAAATGACATTGTAAATGTTAGAATCACATTCCGAGAAAATAAAAACAACGTCATCATCCGTCAACCGACGATTTTACGAAAAAAGAACGCATTATGAAAAACAACCTTTCACGTTTCCCCGGTACCGTCCGTCCGATGATTTACAGCATCGCCTCCGCGCTCGCCCTGATGGGGGCAGCATCGCAAGCACAAGCGCAGTTTGCCAAAACCCCGCTTTACCTGCAAAACGAATCTCAGATTACCGAACAGCCGAAAATTAAACATAACATTATGTTTTTTATTGATAACTCTGGGAGTATGGGTCGCAATGCGATTACAGGGGGAGGGAACCCTCCTGGGCAAGAATCAAGGATGGATGTAACGAAAAAAGCATTGAATCAGGTTCTTGACAAGTATCAGGGTAAATTCAACTGGGGTTTGCAGGCCTTGGTAAATACAGAGAATAATTTTAGCAATCCTGATCCTACAAAACATACTAAAAAGAATTATACGAATAGCGAAGAAACGTTTAATACCTCATGGGAGCAAATGAAAACTTTGGTAGATAACATGAGCCCCTCTGGTTATACGCCTGCTACCCGTAGGTATTACGAAGTAGTTGCATCCGCTGTTATGCCGAATATCAAATACCGCTGTCAGAAATCCTATGTTGTGATGATGTCTGACGGTGATGCCAACTTCTCTTGTAATCATGATAGGACAAGTTTTCATTATCGTTTTAACTATGATGGGAATAACGGTCGGAGAAACTCAAGCTATCCGAGTGCATACCTCAACTACGAGGCAGATCTTTATCGGACAGAACCGTTTATTACTGCTTACAAATATTTTGGCCAGTCTCCGATGAGAGATTTCAGCATTTACGACTTGGCTGATACATGTAGAGATAAGAGGGAAAATGTACACTATTCGAAATTCTGGGATACTGCCAACAGATACAGAGGGGTCGAGGGCGGTATGGCATTTTTTAGCCGCAAGCTTGATGTCAAAGACATTAAAACTGCTGCCGTAGACCGTGTTGATGCTGCTGGGGTGAGCTGGGATGGCGATCCAAATATTGACCCTAAGGGCGTGGATTACAGTAAACAAACGGTACAAACCTTCACTGTTGGTTTTGGTAACGGCATTTCTCCGGCTGGTGAGCAATACCTCATAAGGGGTGCAAGTCGTGATGGCTGGTATTTTAACGCTGCGAAACCTGATGATTTATATAAGGCCTTTGAGAAAATTATCAGTCAGATCAGTGATGATAGTGCAAGCATTCCTTTTGAAGGTGAGGGTGGTACTGCGCCTGCAACTTCCAACAGTGGTATTCCCGATTTGGCGGCAACCATCAAGCTGAATACCGGCTCTTGGAGCAGTCAGATTTTATTTAATAAATTGAATAATAGTGATGGTAGACGGGAAGGTACAGTTACCCAGCCTTCCTTTAGTAATCGTAAAACGTTGATTAACACAGGTTCTAATACTTACTTTATCGACGCCATCTCTGATGATAAAGTCGACAATGCCTATTTCGGTATCGAGAGTAGTGACAAAAACGAATGGAAAAAACTGCTCAATTGGACGGGCAGGGTCGGCAGTGATGACAGTGCATATAGTCCTTACCGTGTCCGTAAGGCCGGAGAGCGTGATTTGGGCGATATTTTGGATGGATCCGTTGCTGCAGTCGGTAATCAGGAGCATGGTCGCCGCAAATATTTGGTTGCCGCAGCCAATGACGGTATGGTGCATATTTTCCAAAGTACGGATGGCAACCATCCTTATGATTTGAAAGTCAGCTATCTTCCTTCTGCAATGGAGCGCGAAAATGATGCGTCAGGTAACCCGATTACGCTTGCCAAAGTATTGAAAGACATTGCACATGCGGATTACGGAAAATCCATTGAAAACCACAAATACGGCGTGAATGGTGGCTTTACCCTGCGTCAGACCCCTGTTGCAGAACAAGGCAGTAAGTTTCAGCAGCGCGTGTTTATGTTTGGCGCGATGGGGCAAGGCGGACGTGGCGCATACGCTCTCAATATAGGCGGTAAAGAAGATCAAACCACCAATACCGGTCTGGATGCGGCTGCTTTGAGCGCTAAAGTTCCTTTGTTTGAAACGGCCAAAGGGAAAGACAATAATTTGGGCTTTACTATCGGTACGCCGCAAATCGGTCGTGTTTCCATCAAACGTGAAACAGATGGTAGTGCCAAACTGGAGGAAAACATCCGCTATGCGGGATTCCTCGCCAGTGGCTACGCAGCTGAAGCAAAAGATGCAGAAGCCAATGAAACTGCGTTATATGTTTACGAAATGCTCGGTAAAGAAGTTGGTATAGGTGAGAAGCGCGGTCAGCCTGCGGGTGAAGAAGGTAAAGCAGGTAAGGAATTGGCAAAAATTATCGTGCCGGGCGGTGTAGGCGGTCTGTCCACACCGACACTGCTTGATACCGATTTTGACGGAGTTGTCGATTTTGCCTTTGCAGGCGACAGAGGGGGTAATATGTACCGCTTCGATCTCCGTGGTGAAACACCGGATAAATGGACTGTGGTCAAAATCTTCTCCGGTTCGTCAAACAAGCCGATTACCTCGGCTCCTGCCGTATCACGAAAAGGAGCTAAGGAATACGTCGTGATTTTCGGTACGGGTAGCGAAGTCTACCAAAGTGATTTGAGCAATACTGAGACACAATCGATTTACGGTATTGTCCAAAAATTGGATAATGCACCGAAAGATTTGTTTGAAGACAAGACAAATAAAGATATTGCTGAGCAAAATCTGCGCGAACAAACTATTACTGAGGTAGAGCAGTCATATAACGATGAAAACAACCAGCTGCAAACTGGTAAAGCCTTGTATCTGAGCAACGAAAAAATTGAAGAGGCGCATAAGGGCTGGTTTATCAATCTGCGTCCCGGCGAGCGTGTCAGCATTAAGCCGACCATGATTCTGCGTACTGCCATCGTTACAATACGCAAGTACACTTCTAATGTTGGTAAAACCATCGGCAAAGAAGAAGCGGAAAAAGACTTGTGTCTGCCTGTCAGCAACAATAAGTCAACTGTAACCAGCACGACCTTCCTCGGTATCAATGCTGATAACGGCGGTGCACTCAATAGCCGTAGCGCACGTTTTACGCCTGATATATTTAAGCGTGAATTGAGCGGTTTCGGTACGCAATACGCCAACGGTTTGACTCTAGAAGGTAGTATTGTCAGCTTCACCTTTATCGATCCGAACAAGCGTACAGACGATCCTGTTACTGCCGATGGCGACAGCGGTGGAACCGGTACGGATAAGGAGCTTGGGTTGGGTTCTGGTACGCCTAACAACAAATGTTTCTCAGGCAAAGAGGGAGACCAGCGCAGTTTACTCCTGAATAAAGGGGAATCTCTGACAGTAAAAGGCCGTATCTGTGGTCTGCAACGTATCAGTTGGCGCGAGCTGTTTTTCTGATTGGTTCGTGTAAGCGTATGAAAACCAAGAGGTCGTCTGAAAACTTGGAAACAGGTTTCAGACGACCTTTCCTTTTTCTTTTGCGTGGCTCTTTTAGTTATATTCATTGAATTTTGAGCGAGCAGTAAACTGGGGCTTTTGCGCGGGTAAGATCCACGCTGAACTTCGTGATAAATATTGCGGCGCAACATTGGTCGTCAGGCCAAGCTTATTTTTATGCTGCTATCGAATACAGTTTGTCGAGATGTATTCGACACGGGAGCCTGATTGATCAAACGAAAGGTCGTCTGAAAACTTGGAAACAGGTTTCAGACGACCTTTCGTTTGATATGCTTGATTCGATTAACCCGGTTTGCCATCCGCACGCGGACGGATGAGCCAAGGGATGTATTTCCATGCGTAAAGCAGCAAGGACAGGGCAAACAAGACTGCGGAAGTGCGGATGCTGTGGATGTAACCGGTGCCGCTGACGAAGGTTGCAATGATGCGGATGACGGTGGCGGCTATCATCAGCCAAAAGGCGACGGGTACGGATTTGGGTGGCGGATAGATGGAGTTGCCGGTATGCCCGAGCGCGGTGCGAGCCATCATGCCCAATGTCAGGACGCCGATGCCGCCGACGCCGATGAGATGTACGCCAAGATTAAGGAAAGAGCTGTGGAAGTAGGAGGCACCGATGGCAATCAATCCCAATCCTGTGAACAAATAGCCTGCGAACAAAATCCACAGCATCGGTTCTTTCAGAACAGCTTTATACCACCAGCGGTAAACCTGTACGGTAAAAATCACGCCCGCTGCAAAGGCAAAAGCAGATGAAAGCCAAGGCAGGGCATGGTGCGCCATCAGCATGGCAGTCAGCATGGGCAACCAGAGGGACGCGTGCGCGACCCACATCGGACTGGGGATTTGCGGAACATTCAGGCGTTTGGAGGTAAAGAAGGAAATAATCCGCATGCCGATAAGGCCGATAAAGCCTGAGACCATAATCAGACCGGACTGCAGCCCGCTGAGCAGTGCAGATGCGTTTCCGGCATGCAGTTGGAAGTGGAATGCGGCGTGCGTGCAGCCTAGGACGACGATGGCGAACACGGCGACGTAGTTGCGTTTGTTTTTGGAACGGATGACGGGCAATGCCATGCAAACTGCGCCGTACCAAAAAAACAGCGTGCCGAGTATGCCGCTGGCGGTTGCACCCCAGCCCGGAATGAAAACGACAATCCTTGCCGCCAACCAAAATGCGGTCAATCCTGCCAAAACGCCTCCGCGCGTGGGCGGCTGCCCCGTCCAAGTGGCAACGGCAGTCAATAGGAAGGCGATGACGACGAGTCCGGCATAGCCCCAGATCATCTCATGGGCGTGCCAATAAAAATTGGACAACTCGGGCGTACCCGTATAGCCGAAGCCCCAAAGCAGGATGGAGAGTGCGCCGTATAGTGCCGCCAGCGAGTAAAACGGGCGGAATGCCATTGCCCAAACAGGGTGTTTGAAAAAGGCGGTCATGGTAGTTCCTTGGTTTGCTTTTTGAATGGTTTGTTTTAGGTTTGAATGGACAGGAGGGTCGTCTGAAAACGCTAAAATCGTGCTTTTGGACTTTTCAGACGACCTTTTTTATCAGATTCCTTCGGGTTCCGGCAAAAACGGCTCGACTGCGGGAAACAGTTCGCGTTCTTCAAAACGGGCATGGTCGCGCAGAGTAACGGCAAAGTCTTTGTTCCATGCTTCGTTAAGATATTCAGGATTTGCCATCATGCTGCGCAGTTTGGCGTGTTCGGCTTCGAAACGTTCGCGCATCGCAACGGGAATATTCTGCCAATGCGGGGCGAACATGGTTTCTTCTTCAACAAAATGCGGTTCCAATTCAAGGAAATGGGCTTCAAGCTCTGTTCGATGGCTTTCAGCGGGCGCGCGCAGGAGGCGGACGCAGAGTGAAAGGGCGTGATGGTGTTCGCGGGAAAGTTCGATAAGTGCTGGGTGGCGTTTTAACGGCTTCATAATATTTGATTATAATGATAATAAATTATCAAACTGCACTGGATTAATTCAAATGTTTCAGATATTATGAAACTTAATCATATATAAAGTCAAACACATAACGGCGACAGTTCTCCTTAGGACACACTGCCGCCGTTCCAAAAAATAATATATTCAAACAGAGAAAACCATGTATCTGACGCAACATACGGATTATGGTCTGCGGGTATTGATTTATGCGGCCATAAACGACGATTCGTTAGTCAATATCGGAACCATTGCCGAAGCCTATAACATCTCCAAAAGTCATTTGATGAAAGTCGTTACCGCGCTTGTCAAAGGCGGATTTCTGACCAGTATAAGAGGTAAAGGAGGCGGACTACGTCTTGCCGACACACCCGATAAAATCAATGTCGGCGCGGTCGTGCGCCATCTTGAACCCATGCAGATTGTCGAATGCATGGGAGAAAACAATGAATGTCTGATTACGCCATCCTGCCGTCTTGCCGGTATTTTGGGCGGAGCGATTAAGGCTTTCTTTGCACATTTGGACGGGTTTACTTTGCAGGATTTGCTTAACAAGCCGACTTATGATTTGTTGTATGAGCCGAGAATTGAAATTTTTGTAGAAAAAATGAGTAATAAGTCGGCATGATACGATTTTATGAAATTTAAGTTATCAATAGGTGTTTGCGTCTTAGGCGAAGATGGAGACATTTGATTTATTCTGATGATTGTAACATTTTGAATAGGTAAGGTTTTTATTTCAGGCAGCTTATCACCCAATCTAGGTAAAAAATTTTCTTTCCATTTCCATGGGTTTCCTGTTTGTAGTGACTAAAATAAGCCTGAAAAAAAATAAGCCGCAATTAGATATATTTGTATATCATTAAATTTGTTTCGTTATCGTGATTTTTTTGTTCGTAATCTGGTTAGATGATGAACTTTTTTCATTAAATACATTCTAATCCAATCAACTGAGGCATTAAGTCCTCTTTTTCTTTTGCCTGCTATGATAATGAATAGCAATATCAAAAAATCATGCGTATGATATTAAAATGAGGAAATATTTTTAAATGGATATTCACTAAAAAACAAATGTAAAAATGGGTTGCAAACACAAATTGTTGCTATTATCATGCGTTGATTATGAATAAAGAACGAATTTTAACTCCTTCTGTCGTCATCTCGGTGGTTTTGATCCACGCGGGTTTGGTCGCGTTGTTATGGCAGGCACACAAGCCGCCTGTGCCGGAAATGATGAATATTGAGTTTGTCGATTTGGCAGATTTGGGCGGCGATGGTGGTGGAGACGGTAGTCCTGAGGGCGAAGGTGCGCCGGCGGCTCCGGAAAAGATCCCTGAGCCTGAAAAGCCAAAACCGAAACCCAAGCCGGTTGAGCCTACAAAGCCTGTTATCAAGCCGGTGGTGACGAAAAAAGAGGATGCTGATATCCAGCAGCCTAAAGAGAAGCCGAAGCCGGTTGAAAAACCGAAACCTGAACCTAAGCCGGAACCCAAACCTGAGCCTAAACCGGAGCCACGCCCAGAGCCTAAGCCTGAACCTAAAACAGAATCTAAGCCTGCACCTCAAGCTTCGGAATACACCGGTACTAAAACCGGTCCGAATACTGCGGAAAACGGAAAAGGCAGTGGAGAAGGTAAGGCCCTTCACGGTGAGGGTAAAGGAAGTGGTGGCGGTACGAAAGGTACCGGCAGCGGACGCGGTGAGGGCAGTGGATCAGGCAGTGGCGGTGCCAAAGGTGAGCATGGATCAGGTACCGGTAGCGGCGGAGGTGCAGGAGGTGGAAGCGGTGGCCCTCCTGCTGTCGTAGATAAAGGTTTCCTGCCTACACCGGCTTACCCGCCCCTCTCTCTAGAAAATGGGGAGGAAGGAGTAGTTCATTTATCTATTCTTGTTCAGCCCGGTGGTAAGGTTGTAAAAGTTACCGTAACTAAAAGTAGCGGATTCCAACGTTTGGATAATGCAGCAAGGAAGGCAGCTACTGCCGCCGGCAGCAGATACCCTACAAACCGTTTGACAGAATACCGGGGTAAAATTAATTTCCAACTTCAGTAAATGAACGCGAATTACCTGTATTTTGACAAAAAAGAAATTTTTTAATTTTATTTTTAATCTGGAAAAATTATGGATTTGAAATTAGTGTTTGAATCAGGCGATTTCGTCCTGATTAGTGTATTCGTACTGATGCTGGTGATGAGCATTGTTACTTGGTGCCTGATTATCCTGCGCACTATCAAACTGAAAAAAGCCAAAAGTGCCAATGCTGAAGTAAAAACGCAAATGCTAAATGCTTTTACGCTGTCGGAAGCGGTACAAAAAGTGAAAAGCATTGATTCACCGATGAGCCGTGTGGCGGACGAATCCCTGCGTGCCTACCAAAGCTATCGTCAAAGCAATGCGAAAACACTTACTACCGAACTGCCTTTGAACGAATACCTCGTCATTCAAATCCGAAACAGTATGGAGCAAGCCATGCGCCAGTTTGACTACGGTATGACTGCTTTGGCATCCATTGGTGCAACCGCTCCATTTATCGGCTTATTCGGTACGGTTTGGGGAATTTACCATGCTTTAATCAATATCGGTCAAAGCGGACAAATGAGTATTGCTGCCGTTGCCGGTCCGATTGGTGAGGCGTTGGTATCTACTGCTGCCGGTTTGTTTGTCGCCATTCCTGCTGTTTTGGCGTACAACTTCCTCAATCGCGGTAAGAAAACCCTCTCTCAAGATATGGACGCTTTCGCACACGATTTACACGTCCGCCTGTTGAATCAAAAGGACTAAATTATGGCATTCGGCTCAATGAATTCCGGCGATGACGCGCCGATGTCGGACATCAACGTTACGCCTTTGGTCGATGTTATGCTGGTGTTGTTGATCGTTTTCATGATCACCATGCCCGTATTGACCCACTCGATTCCTTTGGAATTGCCGACCGCTTCGGAAAAAGCGGCAAAGCAGAAGGAAAAGCAGCCTAAAGACCCGCTGCGACTGACGATAGATGCCAACGGCAGCTACTATGTCGGTGGTGATTCTGCGACTAAAGTCGATATTGATACGGTGATTTCACGTTTGAAAACCGAGAAGCAGGAAAATGCGGATACGATCGTAGCAATTGCGGCTGATAAAGCAGTCGAGTACGAATACGTCAATAAGGCGCTCGAAGCTGCGCGTGAAGCCGGTATCAGTAAAATCGGCTTTGTAACTGAAACTAAGGCGCAATAGGATTATCAGCAGATAAAAGGTCGTCTGAAAGGCTAAAGGCTTTTCAGACGACCTTTTTATAATGGGTTGCCACTCTTTGCTTTGCTATCTTCCTCAACAAGGTAAGCATCGGGCAGGTGGTAGGCTGGGGAAGTGATAAAGGTCGTCTGAATCACTACCAAGCGTTTTCAGACGACCTTTCGTGTTAAATACAACAGGAACAGTACGGATTTGCGTCCCGTCAATGCAGACTATACTACGACCGATTACAATGACTCGGAGTTTTCCGGATTTCCGATATTCAAGTTGTCCATTTCTTCTTGATGCGTAGCAAACCATGCTCCGACGACTTGGTTGACTTCTTCGATGCCTTGCTTTTTAAGGCTGGAAAATAGTTGTACGCTGATGCGTTGACGGGTCATATAGGGTTTGAGCGATTTTTTGACTGCACCTAAGGTTTTGATTTGCTCGTTTTTCGACAGCTTGTCGGCTTTCGACAACAAAATATGCACAGGACGGCCGGTGATGTGGAAAAAGTCCAGCATCCGCAAATCCAGCTCTTTCAATGGGTGGCGCGCATCCATAATCAACACCAAGCCTATGAGCTGGCGCCGTTGTTGGAGGTAGTCGCCCAAGAGTTTGACCCAATGCGTGCGGATGGCTTCGGGAACTTGTGCATAGCCGTAACCCGGCAAATCGACCATAAAGCTGCCGTTGCTCAATTCGAAGAAATTGATGTGTTGGGTCCGTCCCGGCGTTTTGGAAACGTAGGCGAGCCGGACATGGTTGGTCAGGGTATTGATCGCGCTGGATTTGCCTGCGTTGCTTCGTCCGACAAATGCGATTTCTGCGGGTGTGTCGGGCAGGTCTTTGAGATGGTTGACGGTGGTGAAGAATTTGGCGTTCTGAAAGAGGTTCATCCGTATTTCCTTGTTCCCTGAGACGGAGTGGCGGAATTTGCCGTGTT
The DNA here is from genome assembly GCF_001813335.1 of Neisseria sp. HMSC055H02. Taxonomy (NCBI): domain Bacteria; kingdom Pseudomonadati; phylum Pseudomonadota; class Betaproteobacteria; order Neisseriales; family Neisseriaceae; genus Neisseria; species Neisseria sp. HMSC055H02. The sequence goes on from NZ_KV812095.1 coordinate 44,342, forward strand.
CATGTTGCGAAACATGGTAGTAATTTAATGTAAATCTAGTATAGAATAGCACGTTTATAGAATTATCGGTTTTTATCGGGTAAAATTTATCCGGCGTTTTGAGTATAAAAAAGGCATTGTCGCGGTATGCAATGCTGTAATCAGGAGCACTCCATGAAACGATTGACTTTAGCGGCCTTGGTTTTGGCTGCCGGCGCGGCTGTCGCTGCCCCGAAAGCGGATATTGCAAAAGGCAAAGAAGTGGCTACTACCATTTGTGCGGCATGTCATGCGGCGGACGGCAACAGCGGCATCGCCATGTATCCAAAGCTCGCCGCTCAACACAGTGCCTATATCTACCGTCAAACCTTGGACATTAAAGAAGGCAAACGTACAAACGGTTCCGCCGCTGTGATGAAACCTATGGTGATGAACCTGTCCGAGCAAGACATCCTGAATGTATCCGCATTCTATGCCAAACAACAGGCCAAATCCGGCGAGGCTAACCCGAAACAAAATGATCCTGTTTTGGGCGGCAAAATTTACCGAGGCGGTTTGGTGGACAAAAAAGTTCCTGCCTGTATGTCCTGCCACGGACCCAGCGGCGCGGGTATTCCGGGTGGCGGTACCGAAATCGGCGCATATCCGCGCTTAGGCGGCCAACATATGTCTTATGTGGTCGATCAAATGAAGGCTTATAAATCCGGACAACGCAAAAACGCGATTATGGAAGATATTGCCAAACGCCTGACCGAAGAAGAGTTGAATGCGGTTTCCAACTTCATCCAGGGTCTGCATTGATTCCTATCAATCCGTCTGTTTGCGGATGATGTGAATATCAAGGTCGTCTGAAAATGCTTGCCCTTGGGCAATTGTTTTCAGACGACCTTGTGCGATGGTATGCCGCCGCTTTTGAGGCAATAAGTATTTTCAAATGGCAGCCTTTGGCTTTTTGCCCCATCATGTCTATTTTTCGTGCCGTTCGATAATCGGGCCTCTTCCGGATCCCGACCATCCCCGTATTCTTTATCAAATCAAACCGCTATGAGCAAATCCCCTTCATCCGTCCCCCTTATCCGCAAACCTTGGTTCGCTTTTTTAAGCTCCATGCGTTTTGCCGTTGCCTTGCTCAGTCTTTTGGGTGTCGCTTCGGTTATCGGGACGGTGTTGCAGCAAAACCAGCCGCAGGTCAATTATGTTGTGAAATTCGGTCCGTTTTGGTCGCAGATTTTCAACTTTTTAGGCTTGTACGATGTTTATGCGTCCGCTTGGTTTGTGGTCATCATGATGTTTTTGGTGATATCGACCAGCTTGTGCCTGATTCGCAATGTTCCGCCTTTTCTCCGCGAAATCAAATCGTTCCGTGAAAACGCCAAAGAAAAATCATTGGCGGCGATGCGCCATTCGACTGTGCTGGAAGGCAAGATGTCGTCTGAAATTGCCCGGCGTTATCTCGAAGTACAAGGCTTCAGCTGCAAAACCGTAACGCGCGAAGACGGATCGGTTTTGGTTGCCGCCAAAAAAGGGGCGATGAACAAGTGGGGCTATATTTTTGCCCATACCGCGCTGATTGTGATTTGCTTGGGCGGCTTGATAGACAGCAACCTCCTGCTGAAAATCGGTATGCTGACCGGACGCGTCGTGCCGGACAATCATTCCGTCTATGCCAAAGACTTCAAACCGGAAAGCATTTTGGGTACGTCGAACCTGTCGTTCCGCGGCAATGTGAACATTACCGAAGGGCAAAGCGCGGACGTGGTCTTCCTCAATGCCGACAACGGGATGCTGGTTCAGGATTTGCCGTTTGAAGTGAAGCTGAAGAAATTCCACATCGACTTTTACAATACCGGGATGCCGCGTGATTTTGCCAGCGATTTGGAAATTACCGACAAGGAAAGCGGCAAAAAATCCGAACACACCATCCGCGTCAACCATCCGCTGACGCTGCACGGCATCACCATCTATCAAGCGAGCTTTGCCGACGGCGGATCCGATTTGAAGTTTAAAGCCTGGAATTTGGGCAACCCAAGCCGCGAGCCGGTAACGCTCAGGGCGACATCTATGCGCGACTTCCCGCTCGACATCGGCAATACGTCCTACAAGCTGGAGTTTGACCAATTCACGTCTATGAACGTGGAAGACATGAGCAAGTCGTCTGAAAAAGAGCAAACCCTGCAATCAGCAATTAACGACGTGCGCGCCGTCTCTCAAGAAAACAAAAAATACACCAACATCGGCCCGTCCGTTGTTTACCGAATCCGCGACAAAGCGGGTCAGGCTGTCGAATATAAAAACTACATGCTGCCCGTTAAGCAGGAACAGGATTATTTCTTCATCACCGGTACGCGCACAGGTCTGGAACAGCAATACCGTTGGCTGCGCATTCCTGCCGATAAGACTTTCAAACCCGATACCTTCATGGCGATGCGCGAACTCTTGAAAGACGAAGCCGCACGCAAAGCCGTCATCCGCAACGCGACCTTGAACGCGCCCGACAACATCCGCGAGCAATTCACCCTTGCCGCCGAAAACACCTTGGGCATTTTTGCGAAAGGCGGCTATTTGGCGTTGGACGAATTTATCACCAAAAACATCCCCAAAGAGCAACAGGAAAAAATGCAGGGATATTTTTACGAAATGCTGTTCGGCGTCATGAACGCCGTATTGGAAGAAACCATCCAAAAATACAAGCTGCCCGCATGGCCTCAAGACGAAGCGCGCAACCGCTTCCTGCTGCACAGCATGGACGCCTATACCGGCCTGACCGAATACCCCGCCCCCATGCTCCTGCAACTGGACGGCTTTGAAGAAGTCCGCTCCTCCGGCTTGCAAATGACCCGTTCGCCCGGTGCATTTTTAGTCTATTTAGGCTCTGTTTTGCTGGTTCTCGGCACGATATTTATGTTCTACATCCGCGAGAAACGCGCGTGGGTCCTGTTTTCAGACGACCACATCCGCTTTGCCATGTCTTCCAGCCGCAACGAGCGCGACCTGCAAAAAGAGTTTCCGCAACATACACAAAGCCTGCAACGACTGGCGAAAGATTTAAACCATGACGCATAACCATAACCCCCTACCCGAACACGAGCTGCTGACGCACAAATCGTTCCTCAAGTCCCTGAATACGGTCGACTGCCTATTCGCTCTCCTGACCGCAGCCGGCGCATTCTTCGCCCAAACCCGCATTCAGCACGCCATGGACATCTACGAAATGGTGATTTTGTGGGCAAGCGCGGGCATTACCGTCTTTTTAGGCTGGTTTTTCAAACCCATGCGCTGGTTTGTCCCCTTGTGTGCCGTCCTCGCATACGGCGCCGTCATGCTCTACGATGGCGAAATCACGCATTCCGACAGCTTCCTGCTCAAATACTTCCTCAGCAGCCAGTCCGCGATTATGTGGCAATGCGCCTTCGTCTTCTTCGCACTCTTCGCCTACATCACCGGCGCCGTGTTGGCACAACGCAAAAACGTCGCCACCAACACCCTGCTCGGCATGGGTTCCGTATTCGCATGGGTGTCCGCCGTCGCAGGCTTTACCGGACTTTTAGTGCGCTGGCACGAAAGCTACCTCCTGCGCCCTGACGCAGGACACATCCCCGTTTCCAACCTCTACGAAGTCTTCATCCTCTTCCTCGTCATCACCGTCCTGATGTACCTCTACTACGAAGCCCGTTTCGCCGTACAAAAACTCGGCGGCTTCGTCTTCAGCTTCATGGCAATCGTCGTCGGCTTCGTCCTTTGGTACAGCTTTTCCCGCGAAGCACACACCATCCAACCCCTGATTCCCGCCCTGCAATCATGGTGGATGAAAATCCACGTCCCCGCCAACTTCATCGGCTACGGCGCGTTCTGTATTGCCGCCATGCTCGGCATCGCCGAACTTTGGGCATTGAGAAACGAAAACGCCGGCAAAAAATCATCGCTGCCGCCTTCGCAAGTCATCGAAGAAGTCATGTACAAAGCCATCGCCGTCGGCTTTTTATTCTTCACCATCGCCACCATCCTCGGCGCACTGTGGGCAGCCGACGCATGGGGACGCTACTGGAGCTGGGACCCGAAAGAAACGTGGGCATTCATCGTCTGGCTCAACTACGCCGTCTGGCTGCACCTGCGCCTCGTCGCCGGCTGGCGCGGCAAAATCCTCGCATGGTGGGCAGTCATCGGACTGTTCGTTACCGCCTTCGCCTTCATCGGCGTCAATATGTTCCTGAGCGGCCTGCACTCTTACGGCACCTTGTAAGCGTCAAAACACAATAAAGAAAGGTCGTCTGAAAAGCTTATATGGTTTTCAGACGACCTTTTTTGAAAATACAGGGATGCTTGTATCCCTTTTGCTTTGATAGCTTCGGTTTAAAACAGAGATAGCACCCGTAAGAAAAAAGGGAGTATGCCAGCTCCCTTAAACAGAGGTCGTCTAAAAATAGTTTTATATTTTCAGACGACCTTTTCTTTGCATAAAGCACTAAAGGCTTAGTAGCGGTAAGCTGCCAGTTTGCGCCGTATTTCAGGAATAGCGGCTTTCGCGGCACGCTCCCCCTCGGCTATCGCACGTTGTTTTTGGCTGAAGCCGCCGACTGCGCCTAAGTCCAAGACTTGGGGATGGATAACGACATTTGCTTGGCTCAATTCATGTTGCAGGGCGGATTGCGACATGACGTTGATCGATTGGTCGAGGTAGGAGAAAAAGCCTTGTTCGAGGTTTTTAGACGGCCGGTCGGAAATATCAACGGCGATGATGAAGTTTGCTCCCTGTTTTTTTGCCGCGCTGACGGGTACGGGCTGGGTCAGTCCGCCGTCAACGTATCGACGGCCGCCGATCAGGACGGGTTGGAACACGTTGGGGATGGCGGCGGATGCGCGGACTGCCTGTCCGGCATTGCCGCGGTTGAAGGCGACGGCTTTGGAAGATTCGAAGTCGGTGGCGACGGCGGCGAATTTAATCGGGAAGTCTTGAATCGGGCGGTTGCCGACTTTGCGGTTGATGTAGTCTTGCAGTTTTTGTCCTTTGATAAAGCCGCTGGTGGATAGGGTCAGATCGACCAAATCGGTTGAGCCGAGAATTTCGGCTTCCAATTCCAAACGGTCGGGACTTGCGCCGGAGGCATACAGGCTGCCGACGATGGCGCCTGCCGACGTACCGGTAATGATTTTGACGGGGATGCCGTTTTGTTTGAGGACTTTGATGATGCCGATATGGGCAAACCCTTTGGATGCGCCGCCGCCGAGTGCTAAAGCAACGACTGCCTGCGGTTTGGGGGGAGGGGTGATTTGGGTGTTGTGCCGCGGCGGGTTGACAGGGGAAGTGTTGCTTGGACACGCGCTGAGGATTAGGACGGAAGAGACGGTCAGCGCGGTGCGGAAAACGGAGGAAAAGGGGGATTTCATTTTCAGACGACCTCAGTGTAAGAAGGATGTTTTGTCAGGGTGATAATGGAACACGGTAAATTTTATCTTATCGGTTACGTTAAGATATTATCGTTTGGCATTATCGCACAGCAAGAGGTCGTCTGAAAACGGTTTGTCATTGTTTTTCAGGCTTTTTTACTGCCGTATAGTCTGCCGGTGCGGGAGGGGCGGTTTCCGGCATGATGATGACGGTACTTGAACGGTCGTCCGTCAGCATTTGTGCGGCTTGTTGTACTTCTTCGGCGGTTACGGCCTGTATGCGGCGGCGGATTGCGGCTTCATCGGAATATTTGAACCCGCGCGCTTCCAAACGACCCATCAGCGAAGCTTGTGAAACCATGGAGTCGCGCGCGTAGATTTCGCCCGCCAATGCCTGTGCTTTGATGCGGTCGAGTTCTTCTTTGCTGATGCCGTTGTCGGCGATGTCTTTGATTTCGGACTTCATCTGCGTAAGCAGGGTCTCGGCGGATATGTTTTCAGCAGGCATTCCAAATACGCCGAAAAGCGGCATTTCGCGGCTGAGCAGGTCGTAATGGGCATTTGCGCTTAATGCGGTCTGTTTACCGCGTACGAGGTTTTTGTCCAAACGGCTGGAGGTGTTGCCCGCCAAAACGTCGGTCAGGACATCCAAGGCGTAAGGCAGCTTGTCGTTAAGGCGGGAGAGGGCGGGAACGCGCCAGCTGGTGGCAACCAACGGTTGACGGGTTACGGGAGAGGAAGCTTGGGCAAAGGAAGGGGCGCGTTTGACCGGTTCGGCTTTCAGGTTGTTCCGTTCAGGCAAAGATTTACGCGGTATTTTGCCGAACAATCCTGCCGCCGTGCGCAGGGTCTGTTTGGCATCGACATCGCCGACGATGACCAAAACGGCATTATTGGGTGCGTAAAATTGTTTGTACCAAGCACGCAAATCGTCGGCACGCAAGGTGTGCAGGTCTTCCATATAGCCGATAACGGAGGCTTTCATGGAGGGCAGGGTGAAGCTGTTCAGGTAGATTTGCTCCCACATCTTCCCGCCGGCATCGTCTTCTGTACGCTGGCGGCGTTCTTCTCGGATAACGTTCATTTCGTTAGCGAACTCTTTATCGCTGAAATTGAGGTTGTGCATCCGGTCGGCTTCAAGTTTGAGGACTTCGGGCAAGTTGGCAGAGGCGATATTGGCGTAATATACCGTTTCGCTGCGGTTGGTATAGGCATTGTCATCGCCGCCCAAACGAGCGATGCGGCTGCTGTATTCGCCTGATGGTACGGAAGGCGTACCTTTGAACATCATGTGTTCTAAGGCGTGGCTTAATCCACTTTTGCCCGGTTTCTCATCCACGCTGCCGACTTTGTACCAAATCTGGGAAACGGCGACAGGTGCGCGGCGGTCTTCTTTGACGATGATTTTCAGACCGTTGGGCAGGGTTTGGGACAAGGTTTGTGCGAAGGTGGCGCAAGAGAGGAGGCAGGCAGATAGAAAAACGTAACGGCTCAGCATAACGGCTCCTAATAAATGGCAATGGACAGACTGTAACAAGAAATTTGCCCTCAGGCTATAAAAAAGGTCGTCTGAAAACCTTGAATTAAGGTTTTCAGACGACTTTTCCACAGCCTAAAGTCAGGACAATGAGACTTACACAATGCCTTGCGCCAGCATCGCATCGGCGACTTTGACGAAACCGGCGATGTTCGCACCGTTGACGTAGTTGGTTTTACCGTTTTCAGTGCCGTATTTCAGGCAGGATTCGTGGATGCTTTGCATGATGTCGAACAGGCGTTGGTCGACTTCTTCGCGGCTCCAAGCCAGACGGACGGCGTTTTGGCTCATTTCCAAGCCTGAAGTTGCCACGCCGCCGGCGTTGGAGGCTTTGCCCGGCGCATACAGGATGCCCGCTTTGACGAACTGCTCGACCGCGCCCAAAGTAGAAGGCATGTTCGCACCTTCGGCAACGACGTAGCAGCCGTTTGCCAGCAAGGTTTTGGCGGCCTCTTCGTCCAATTCGTTTTGGGTCGCGCAGGGCAGGGCGACTTCGGCGGCAACGCCCCACGGTTTTTGGTTTTCAAAGTATTTCAAACCTTGTTCTTTGGCATAGGTGGAAACACGTTCGCGGCGGACTTCTTTCAGCTCGATAAGCGCGGCGAGTTGATCTTCGGTCATGCCGCTGTCGGGGAAGAGGACGAAGCCGTTGGAGTCGGAAACGGTCAGCACTTTCGCGCCCAGCTGGATGGCTTTTTCGGCGGCGTATTGCGCGACGTTGCCGGAGCCGGAAATCAGCACGCGTTTGCCTTCAATCGAATCGCCGCGCGTTTGCAGCATGGATTGGGCGAAGTACACGGTGCCGTAGCCGGTCGCTTCGGGACGGATGAGGCTGCCGCCCCATTCGAGGCCTTTGCCGGTCAGGACGGAGGCAAATTCGTTGCGGATTTTTTTGTATTGTCCGAAGAGGAAGCCGATTTCGCGGCCGCCTACGCCGATGTCGCCCGCAGGTACGTCGGTGTTCGGACCGATGTGGCGGTAGAGTTCGTTCATAAAGGCTTGGCAGAAACGCATCACTTCGGCGTCGGATTTGCCTTTGGGGTCGAAGTCGGAACCGCCTTTGCCGCCACCCATAGGCAGGGTGGTCAGGGCGTTTTTGAATACTTGTTCAAAGGCGAGGAATTTCAATACGCCTAAATCGACGGTCGGGTGGAAACGCAAGCCGCCTTTGTAAGGGCCGATGGCGGAGCTCATTTGAATACGGTAGCCGCGGTTGACTTGGACTTGTCCTTTGTCGTCCACCCAAGTGACGCGGAACATAATGACGCGCTCAGGTTCAACGATGCGTTCAAGCAGGTTTTGTTGGGTGTATTTCGGGTTTTTTGCCAAAAACGGGCCCAAGCTCATGAATACTTCTTCAACCGCTTGGTGAAACGGCTCTTGATTGGGGTTACGTTGTTTGAGGTTGGCAAACAAGGCGTTCAAATCGGTCATTTTATGCTCCCTGTGGATTAGATTGGAAAGGATGATGAATTTGTGGAAAGCAATATAAACCTAATTTTTTTGCCTGCCAAGCAGTTTTGATGAAAATTGTTGACATTATTTTTTTGAGAATTTTATTATTTGGTATATATAGCCAATAAAATATAAAAATATTTTTGAAAATTCCATAATTTTAAAATAAATTGGTTATATATTCTAAGTAATTAAATTAGAAATTTGAAAAGAGAGAGTGTAAAAATTCGATTCAACGCAAATTTTCATGTGAAAACGGCCAATATTGTCAACAATTTTACGAAAATTACTCCTGGAAAACAGGATTAGGAAAGAAAATAACACCTTAAAAAACGAATTTTGTTTCAGATAGAAAAACGTGTTTCAGGACAATCCATAACGGATAATGCAAAGGTCGTCTGAACCCCATTTCCAGTTTTCAGACGACCTCGATCATGTAATCTTCCGGCAAATTGCCATATATTTGCTACAATACGCCCCAAATCATCTCCAACAACACACACCCTTAAAGGACACCAATGAAAGCCTACCTCGATTTAATGCGCCATGTTCTCGAAAACGGTACCGATAAATCCGACCGTACCGGTACAGGCACTCGTTCGGTGTTCGGCTATCAAATGCGTTTCGATCTGAGTCAAGGCTTTCCGCTGCTGACCACCAAAAAGCTGCACTTGCGCTCGATTATCCATGAGCTGCTTTGGTTTCTCAAAGGCGATACCAACATCAAATATTTGAAAGATAATAATGTTTCCATTTGGGACGAATGGGCGGACGAAAATGGCGACTTGGGGCCTGTGTACGGCTACCAATGGCGCAGTTGGCCTGCACCCGACGGTCGCCATATCGACCAAATTGCCAACGTCGTGGAGCAAATCAAGAAAACCCCCGATTCCCGCCGCCTGATTGTGTCGGCATGGAATCCCGCGCTGGTAGACGAAATGGCATTGCCGCCCTGCCATGCGCTGTTTCAGTTTTACGTTGCCAACGGCAAATTGTCCTGCCAGCTTTACCAACGCAGCGCAGATATTTTCCTCGGTGTGCCGTTCAACATTGCCAGTTACGCGCTGTTGACCATGATGATTGCCCAAGTCTGCGGGTTGGAGGCGGGCGAATTTATCCATACTTTGGGCGATGCGCATCTGTACAGCAACCATTTCGAACAGGCAAAACTGCAATTGAGCCGCGACACCCGCACGCTGCCGGTGATGAAAATCAATCCGGAAGTCAAAGACTTGTTTGCATTCAAGTTTGAAGATTTCGACTTGGAAGGTTACGACCCGCATCCGCACATCAAGGCCGCAGTGGCGGTGTAGGATGGAAAATAGCTAAAAGGTCGTCTGAGATTTCAGACGACCTTTTGATTACTGCGGGTTTATAGGATGCCGTTGGTGTGCACGTGGTCTTCTGTTACCGGTAAGGTTTTATGCTGGTAGGAATAGACGGCATCTTGGATGGTGTTGATGTTTTTGCTGACGCTGACTAATACATCAGACATGCTGACGTTGCTGCCTTTGGTATTGACATTATCAAGCGTATCGCCGTTATGGGTGTTGGAGTTGGCATAAACATCAATATCCGATTCATAACGCAGCCAGGTTTTGTAGATTTGGCCTTTGATGTCGGTTACCAAGGTATTATTTGCCATATTTAAATTAGCATTAACCTTACCATCCCCGGTACTGCGGACTTCAACGATACCGTTATCCAGGTGTCCGTGTAGCGACAGGGTATTATTGGTAACGTTATATTCCTTGGCATTTGTTCGCATAAACGCAAATTCGGCATAACCGCCCGATTCTTCACGAACGGTAACGGCATTGTTGTTCAGCGTAACCGAACCGTGCATCGGTACGTCGGAGTGATGTTCTTCAATATAGAAAGGAACGGCCCCGTTCTTTATTTTGCCAATATCGGCAACATTATCACTGATGTTGATGGTGCTGGTGCCGATACCTTTTTCCTTGATTTGAGGAGCGTAGGTATCATTGATAACCGCCATCAGGTATTTGGTTGATTCGCCGCTGATTTTGTTGCCGGTAATGTTAAGTGTGTAATCCATTTTTTGTTCATGGTTGCGGAATTCGATACCATAGGTTTGGATATTGTCTTTATAGACCTCCAAGTTATTGATTGTGTTGTTGCTGATGTCAAAATAGCCTTTATCTTTGGTATGTAAATCCCGGCGTTGCGTATTGGTCTGTATTTGGATACCGGAATACATATGATAGTCGTATCCCGGAGTGTCATCGACCGCAAGGCGGAATGAAGTGTCCTGTGTGATGACATTGCCGGATATTTTGACGTTGTCCAGCGAGAATTGGCGGTTATAGACCGCAATACCGTACAGGCGGTCGCCATTTAGTGTGTTGTTTTCAATTAAGACGTCTGTGCCGTCATGTACGTCAAGACCTTTCCGGTAGTTGTGGTCGGTCGTATTTTTGCGGTAGGTGATGCCATAATTGTAGCTACCTGCAGCGGCGGCGATGCCGTAGCCTGTGCCGCCATCATCTTGGTGTCCGTTCCAGGACAAGAGGTTGCCTTCTCCGAGGAAATTCTTTTGATAGGAAACCAGTGCGCCGGCAACGCGATTGTGGTGCAGGTTGGAGTCAACAATACGGTTATTTTCACCTAAAGGCAGTGAATCGTATTTGTCGTCGATGGAGCCGTTGGCAACACGGTCTTTATAAGACAGTTTGTAGCCTGCTTCGCGCATGAGTGCAGCGGTAGAGGTAAAGGTTACGCCTGCACGGTTTGCACCGGATACTTCCACTTTGCTGATCAGGGTGTTGTCTGCATCGTTGACTAAAATGCCGTTTACTTTACCGAAATAGCTTAAACCTTTGCGGTAGAAGTCGGCGTTGGTGTATCGAACGGATAGGTCGGCAATCGTTTTGCCATTTTGACCATCTACCAAAATGCCTGCAAAAGCCCTAACATCATCGTGGTTGGTATTGGAATTGAATACGCCGACTTGAGCTTTGTCAAAGTTGATTTGGGTTTTGCCCATGCCGGCACCGAAGATGCCTTTAACGCCGGAGGTATTACTGTCGATAACGATTTGGTCAGAAATGTAATAGGTGCCGTCCATAAACAGCATGGCTTTTTCTTTATGGGCAGCTTCGAGCGCGGCTTTGATAGCCGCCAGGCTGTCTTTTTTACCTGTCGGATCTGCGCCGAAATCATTTACATTAATGTAACGGCCATATTGTTTGGACTCATATACTTTATAGTCGCCGGATTCCGATTGCTTGCCTTCTGCAGGATGATGGATATGGACAGTTTCAGTCGTTCCTTTTTCAGCGGCAGGTTGCGCGGTAGAAACGCTTTTGTTGTTTTGCTGACGTACTGCATTATTGTTGTCATCAGAAAGGTCGGTTACTTTGTCTGTATGGGGTTTATCGGAGGACAGATTGCCTGTTTTGGAGACTTTATTTTTTACAGGGCTGCCCGTTTCTTCATCGGATGAAGAATGGTTGCCGGATTTATTTTCCGAATGTTTGATTTGTTCGGCACGTTTTTTCTCTGCTAATTCGGCTTTTACAGCCGCATCGGCCGCCTTACGTGCTGCTTCTGCTTTTTCTCGGGCAGTGATGATGGCTGCTTTACGATCAAATTCATGTTTTTGCTCCAAGGCTATGCGGTCGGCTTCCGCTTTCTCCCTGGCTGCTTTGCGCTCGGCTTCCGCTTTTTCTTGTGCAGCTTTTTTTGCTTCGAGGGCTTTTTTCTCAGCTGCTGCCATTGCGGCTTTATGTAAAGCATAGGCTTTTTCCTGGGCGGCTTTTTTTGCTGCAGCGGCTTTTTCCTGGGCGGCTGCCATAGCGGCTTTATGTGCAGCTTGAGCTCTTTCCTGGGCAGCCTTTTTTTCGGCAGCTGCTTTGGCTTGTGCAGCAGCCATGGCGGCTTTATGTGCAGCTTCTGCTCTTTCTTGAGCAGCTTTTTTTTCGGCAGCAATTTTGGCTTGAGCGGCAGCTACAGAAGCTTTATGTGCGGCTTCAGCTCTATCCTGAGCGGCTTTTTGTCGGCCGCAGCTTTTGCTTGGGCAAGCAGCTTGGCTTCAAAAGGGGTCAGTTTGGCTTTGTTCGCGTTAATCTTGATTGGTTGCGCATTTTGCCTTCCTGTAATATTGGTTGTGCCGTGGGTTTGCTTAGGCAGTGCGCTGGCGATATTTATTCCACCCATTGAGTGTTGGAAAATCAGGGCGTTGAGCGTAGAAGATTTCCCTTGGCTCTGGCTCTCCGGGTTTGATTTATTTGGAGAAGTGTGGATATTGGTTTGTCCGTGATTAGTGAGTGCAGACAGAGTTTGTTTTGACATGATTTGTATTTCCCATGATTGAATTTTACGAGTCTAAACCCGTAGCAATGTAATGTTATGGTATTCCATGGACCAAATAGACAAAGTTTCCGGCAAGAGCAAATATTCTGCCTTCAGTGGATTTCGAGGAAGAAACCTATTGAAACTTAGGATATTGGCTTTGACTGGGCGGTCTGTATCTAATTGATTTTCTGATTGCGTTTTGCTGCATTAGAAAATAAGGAAACCTTTTTATGGTTCGGACTATGGCTGTTTCGATTGTGTTTTGCATATCTTGACGGCCGGCGTCTCTTATCATTTCGTTCATTTACGCTATCTGTACAATATTTTAGGATTTTAGGTAAATTAACCTAAATTAGGTAAGATTGCGTTACTAATCATTAGTTCACTGTTATTCAACAAATATTCCCTTTTGTCTTCGAGCAGATCGCTAATATTCGAAATGGGTAATTCAAAACAATTCTAGCATAACGGAAATAAAAATGATGTGTTCATAAAACAATAATTGGCCAGATAATATAATATATTGAAAATATTAGTAATAATATTTATTCAGTAAGAGAAAAAATAGATTTTTTTGGAAAAAACTGTTGTTTTTTGTACCGCTTGGCAAAATAAAAGACCGTTTATTTTCAAAAAAAGGTCGTCTGAAACTTTTCAGACGACCTTTTTTGTTGGTTTGCTTCACACTTCGATTTTATTGGGCGTGAAGGTTTCCCATTTGTTGCAGGCAGGGCAGTGCCAGAAGAAGACTTGGGATTTGAAGTGGCAGTTGCGGCAGCGGTACATGACGCTGCGTTGGAGTTGGCGGCCGATGACGGAGCGCATCATGTCGGCGTCGGCTTTCCATGCGGGATTCATGTCGCTGATTTTCAAACCGAGCAGGCGGTATACGCCGTTGAGGTCGGGTTTTTGACGCACGAGGTCGATGGCAAGTTGGGCGGCTTCGCTTTCGCCTTTGAGCAGCAGGGCTTTTTCGTAAATGACGTTGATGAAGTCCAAATCGGGGAAAGTCTGCATGTAGCCAATGAGCCGGTTCAGCCCTTCTTCCTGTTTGCCTTGGGCGGCGTAGGCTTCGTAGAGTTTTTCGCCGACCATGCTCAGGTAGGCATGGTTTTGCTGCTCGATGGCGCCGTATGCCTCGACAGCGGCGGGGAAATTGCCCTGTTTGGTTTCGATGTCGCCCAAAATCATGTTGGCGCGGGCGCATTTTTTGTTGGCGTCCAAGGCTTTTTGGACGTTGTAACGGGCGGCGTCAAGGTTGGATTTGAACAGCGCGGTTTGGGCAAGTTCGCAATAAAACTGTGCAATTTCAAATTGGTAGGTTTGCTCGTCGTGGCTGAGGAGTTGCGCGGTTTCAATGGCTTTTTCCCAGTCGCGGTCTTGCTGGTAGATGCTGAGCAGGTGCTGACGGGCTTCGCGCGCCATGTTGCCTTCCTGCAAGCCGATGAAGATTTGTTCGGCGCGGTCAACCAAGCCTGCGCTTTGGTAGTTTTGCGCGAGTTCGAACAGCACCCGCGCGCGTTTTTCGTTGACGGTATCGGGCGAGTCGAGCAGGGCTTGGTGCATATTGATGGCTTTGTCGTTTTCGCCGCGCTGACGGTAGAGTTTGCCCAAAGTCAGGTTGAGGTCGTAAGACTGCGGCTGCTGGTCGATGACTTCCGCCAGTTCGCGGGCAGCACGGCCGCTGTTGCGGTCAACCAATGCGTCCAGACTTTTGTAAAAGCCGGCAGGCACGCTTTTCGCCTGTTTCAACACGGTTTTCATGTCGATACGGGCGGCAAACCAGCCCATGGCGAAAAAGACGGGCAAAAGGGTAATGGGCAGGAGGATGACCCACAATTCGTTGTCCATGTGATTCCTTTTTTAAGGCTTGGGCGTTTGTATGGGTTGTTTGGCAGGGGCCGTCGTTTGCGGCGCAGGTTGCTGCGGTACGGGGGCGGTAAGGTCTTTTTCGCTCAAATGCGCGTGTTTTTTGACTTCGGCACGCAGGCGGTTGTTTTCGCTGCGCAGCGCCAAAAGTCTGCCGAACAGGGCAAACATACCGAACACGATGCCGATGACAAATGCGCCGAAGAGGACGACAATCAGCGGTAAATCGGCTTTCTGACCGGGCAGGTAGTGGAAGGCGACGCTATCGGTATTGATGACGGCGAGCAGTAAAAACAATAATAAAATGATGACTTTGATAATGGTGTAAATCAGTTTCATGGATGTCTCCGGCGGTATGCCTGTCGGAAAGTTTTGAAAAGGTCGTCTGAAAATTCAATAGGCGGTCGATAGGGATTCCGTTTCCGAATCCGTTTGCCGCAGATGCGGCTTAGTTTAAACGATTTGGATTGTTTCGGATAGGATGTGCGGCAGTTTTCAGACGACCTTAGGCTTCATTATATAGTGGATTAACTTTAAACCAGTACGGCGTTGCCTCGCCCTTAGCTCAAAGAGAACGATTCTCTAAGGTGCTGAAGCACCAAGTGAATCGGTTCCGTACTATCTGTACTGTCTGCGGCTTCGTCGCCTTGTCCTGATTTAAATTTAATCCACTATAGATATGTAGTACACGGTAGGCATGATTGCTGACAATTCGTATGCGTATAGGAATGGATGGTTTTCCGTATTTCGTTATCAGGCAAGGGCTTGGGCGAAAGCTGTTTGCGAAACAAGTATTCGGACTTGTCAAAACCATCCGTACAGGCGTATCTTTCAACTTTTAATATCTAAACAGAACCAAACAGAATAAGAAAGGCAATCACCATGAGCAGACCCGTACCCGCCGTGTTCGGCAGCGTCTTCCACGCCCAAATGCCCGTTATCGCCCACAAGGACGGCAAATGGCAGCCGACCGAATGGCAAACTTCCTCAGACCTCACCCTCGCGCCCGGCGCGCACGCCCTGCATTACGGCAGCGAATGCTTTGAAGGCTTAAAAGCATTCCGTCAGGCAAACGGCAAAATTGTCTTGTTCCGCCCGACGGCAAACATCGCCCGTATGCAGCAAAGCGCAGATATTTTGCACCTGCCGCGCCCCGAAACCGAAGCCTATCTGAATGCCCTGATCGAATTGGTCAAACGCGCCGCCGAGGAAATTCCCGACGCGCCTGCCGCGCTGTATCTGCGCCCGACGCTCATCGGTACCGACCCCGTTATCGGCAAAGCCGGTTCGCCGTCCGAAACCGCGCTGCTTTATATCCTCGCGTCTCCGGTTGGCGACTATTTCAAAGCCGGTTCGCCCGTGAAAATTTTAGTTGAAACCGAACACATCCGCTGCGCACCGCACATGGGCCGCGTCAAATGCGGCGGCAACTACGCCTCCGCCATGCCCTGGGTGTTGAAGGCAAAAGCCGAACACGGTGCAAATCAAGTCCTGTTCTGCCCGAACGGCGACGTACAGGAAACCGGCGCGTCCAACTTTATCCTGATTAAAGGCAACGAAATCATTACCAAACCGTTGACCGACGAATTCCTCCACGGCGTTACCCGCGATTCTGTGCTGACCGTCGCCAAAGACTTGGGCTACACCGTCAGCGAACGCAATTTCACCGTGGACGAACTCAAAGCCGCAGTCGAAGAGGGCGCGGAAGCAATTCTGACCGGCACCGCCGCCGTCATCTCACCCGTAACCTCTTTTGTCATCGACGGCAAAGAAATCGAAGTGAAGAGCCAAGAACGCGGCTACGCTTTGCGTAAAGCCTTAACCGACATCCAATACGGTTTGGCGGAAGACAAACATGGCTGGTTGGTTGAAGTGTGCTGATTTGATTTTGTATTGATGCAATCGGTGGAAAGGTTGTCTGAAAAGGATAAAATGCTTTTCAGACAACCTTTTTTATGGCTAATGGAAATAGAAAAATTCCTGCCTGCCGTCATTTTTCATCGGTGGTAGGTACAACACCTTAATATTGTAGATTTTTGATGGCGGGGTCGTCTGAACATACTGTTCGGATGATGGATTAATTTTAATCGGAAAGGTGTTTACTTGCCTTGCATCCATTATTGCAAAAGGGATAACGTTATATGGAAGAACCGCAAATACACCTACGACGCGATAAGCAGATCAGGCTGCATGACAAGCGGCGGCATGCCCCGCCGTTTTGGCAGGCAGACAGGCCGTATCTGCACGAACACCATATTTCCGATGCGCGCTTCCGCAGGTTGGGTTACATCATGGCGATGTTGGCGGGTGCGATCAATGCGGGCGGTTTCTTTGCGTTTTCACGTTATACGTCGCACGTTACCGGCTCGATGTCGCTGCTGGCGGACGCTGTTTATCTGCGCGAATGGGTAACGGCGGCGGTGGCTTTAATCAGCGTGTTGTGTTTTGTGGTCGGTGCGGCGCATTCGGGCTGGGTGGTTTTATGGACGCAGCAGAAACGGTTTCGCGGCAGCTTCGGTTTTTCCATGTGGCTGGAAGCAGTTTATCTGTTGATATTCGGCTTGTTCGGTCTGACGGCATCGAAGTGGAACATCGGGGACGGGAATTTGGTTTTCCCGTCGTTGGCTTTGTTTTTAATGTGTTTCATCATGGGAATGCACAATACGGTGATGACGCTTTTATCCGGCGGTGCCATCCGTTCGACGCACATGACCGGCACGGCAACCGACTTGGGCATCGAGCTTTCGCGCGCGCTGTATTATTCGAAAAAACATCATCCGCGCCTGCCGCATGTGCGTGTCAATAAGCCGAAGATGTGGCTTTTGGGCGGATTGATGTGGTCGTTTTTGTTGGGTGGGGTGATTGGTGCGTGGGGCTATCATCAGATAGGCCATCATTTTGCCTTGCCGGTCGCGCTGGTGTTGTTTGTGTTGGGCGCGGGATCGGTCGGTTACGATGTGCGTTTGAGGCTGAAATATATGTTGATAAGGTATGTCCGCGGCCGTTATGGGAAAAAATAGGTGTTGCAAACGCCTTGAGGAACCAAACTTCATTACGGTAATCTTACTGAATACGCAGAATAGAAAACCGAAATGTCAGTTTGCGGTCAGTTAGGTAATATCGGGTTAAGCGAGATTTACTACGCCGCAATCTTGGCTATCATGCTGCTTCAATCTGTTTGGAAGGGTTTGCAGCCCGCCGAAACATCGTTGAAATACATCAAGCCGCTTTTCAGGCGACCTTCTGTGTCGGAGCGGTATTTTTTGAAAGGACATCTCAATGAAATTCTTGAAACCTCTGACCGTTGCCACGTTAGCAATCCCCTTGGCTCTGACAGGCTGTGTAACCGACCCTGTAAGCGGACAACGCAACACCAGCAAAACCGCCATGTACGGCTTGGGCGGCGCGGCAGTGTGCGGCATCGTCGGCGCATTGACCCACGGCGGCAAAGGCGCGCGCAACTCTGCGTTGGCGTGTGGCGCGATTGGTGCGGGCGTAGGCGGCTACATGGACTATCAAGAGAAAAAACTGCGCGAGAACCTGAAAAACACCAACATCGAAGTGGAACGCCAAGGTAACCAAATCAAGCTGGTGATGCCTGAAAACGTTACCTTCGCAACAGGCAGTGCGGCATTGAGCGATCAGGCGCGAAATGCTTTGGCGACCGCCTCCGAAACGCTGGTGCAATACCCCGACACGACTTTGACGATTAACGGCCATACCGACAACACCGGCAACGATGCCATCAACGAGCCGCTGTCCCGCAACCGCGCGCTTGCCGTTGCCGACTACCTGCAATCGCGCGGCGTGAACGGCTCGCGTCTGACCACCGCCGGCTACGGTTCGCGCCATCCTATCGCGTCTAACGCCACAGCCGAAGGCCGCGCCCAAAACCGCCGCGTGGAAATTTTGATCAATCCCGACCAAAACGCCATCAAGGCGGCGCAACAGCAAATGTAAGAAGCTATCCGTCTGAGGATAAAGTTTAAAGGTCGTCTGAAACAAAATCAGGTTTCAGATGACCTTTTTATATGGAAGTAATGCGGGCCGGATGTCCGAATACCTCAAGACAATTTGAGGTCGGAGGCAATAATGAAATGGTGGAAACGCATGAAACAAAAAAAGGAGGCAATCCCCCACAGGATTGCCCCAATACCTCAAATCAGAGATTTACGCTTCACAAACAATACAGGCTTTCGCCTGCGGCTTTACCTGCACGGCTCAACTCCGTGCGGGTAAACTTTTGTTCCGAGAGATTGAGGCTCGGAACATCCGCTGCAAATCAAAGGATTTGCAGCTGAAAACCGGAGTATCAGATTTGCCGGTACGGCTGTAATTTGATGTAGCGAAATTTACTCGAAAAATTTGGGTTTGCCAAGTAGTTTACATTATTTTTTTATGAAAAATTAATATTTATAATATTTCAATATTTATTTAAAATTTAGAATATAATTTTTCTTAGTCAAATTTTTCATGAATATAAAATAAAAAAATTTATAATATTGAAATTATATTCTTTATGGATTAGACAATATAATTGATTCTTTTAAAATATTATTTTATAACACTCTGATTTTAAATTAAATTAAATTTTAATATATTAATCAAAATTTCGCATCATATTTATGTTTTACGGAAAACGCCCCGATTTTTCCTGTATTGAGCGTTTGATAGGCCAAAATACCCAGTTTATCCAAAGAGTTAATGTGAAAAATTCTCAATTGAAAATTTGTTACTATCGTTGTTAATTTTCGATTTAATAGAAATGATAAAAGCCCGAATATGACGGGCTTTGCTTTTTGTTGTAACTGTATGTAATTCAATAAAATCCCTGTTCGCCTTCGGGACGGGTTTTGAAGCGTTTGTGCAGCCAGAAATATTGTTCGGGATTTTCCCTTGCCCGCGCTTCGATAAAGTCGTTCATGCGTTGGGTGTCGGCTACAACGTCGTCTGAAGGGAAGTTTTCCCATGCCGGATAGAAACGCAGTGTAACAGTGTTGTCGGCATTGCGCGTGGGGATGGCGGGGATGACTTTGGCTTTCGTCATGCCGGCAATGCGGCTTAAGCCTGTAATCGTGGCGGTGGGGATGCCGAAGAAGTTGACGAAAATGGAGTCGTTGCGGCCGAAATCTTGGTCGGGCAGGTAAAGGAAGGGGGCGTCGCTTTTGCGCAGTTGCTTGATAATCGCGCGCAGGCCTTCGGTGCGGCCGATGAGGAAGACGTTGTTGTAGCGGTGGCGGCCTTTGAGGATTTGTTCGTCCAACGCTTTGTTTTTTTGGTGCGAATACATGCTGGTCAGCGGCACGTCCTGATTGAGGGTGTAAACCGCCATTTCAAATGCGGTGAAATGCGGATAAAGCAGGATGACTTTTTCGCCTGCCGCGAGCGCGTCGTCGAGATGGTGTTTGTCTTGATAATGCACAAACTTGCGCAGCCTGTCGGCAGGCGCGTACCAATACAGGCCGTATTCGAGCATCAGCTTTGCCATGTGCTGAAAATGGCGTTTGAGCACGGCTTTGCGTTTGTCTTCGCTCCATTCGGGAAAGCATTTTCTAAGGTTGGTCTCGCCGACTTTTCGGCGCGGTTTGACGGCGTAATAGGCAAGGATGCCCACGGCGTCGGCGATTTTGTGTATGGCCTTGAAGGGCAGGAGCTGAATGAGGTAGAGGAGGAAAAAGGCGGCTTTCATGGCGGCTGTTGAGGAATGGGGCGGGAAAAAGGGAATTATAACGGAAAGGGCTGTTGTCTAGTCAGAGAGTAGGAGTCTGAGTAAACTTGTTTTGGCTAAACCTGCTACGCTCTTTTTCAGACGACCTTTTCACCATTGGAAGCGTCCCCGTCTGACTTTCATTCCGTTCGGATTCAACTGTGCGGCAAGTCCGTGGTTGCGCAGAGCGTGGGTCAGGGCGACGGCGAGTCCGTCGGCGGCATCGGATTGGGGCGTGCCGGAAAGGGAGAGCATTTGCACGACCATGTGCTGTACTTGTTCTTTCGCTGCCTTGCCTTTGCCTACAACGGCCTGTTTGACTTGCAGGGCGGTGTATTCGGATACGGGCAAGCCGTGCATGACCAATCCTGCCAATGCCGCGCCGCGCGCCTGTCCGA
The DNA here is from genome assembly GCF_001813335.1 of Neisseria sp. HMSC055H02. NCBI lineage: Bacteria > Pseudomonadati > Pseudomonadota > Betaproteobacteria > Neisseriales > Neisseriaceae > Neisseria > Neisseria sp. HMSC055H02. Next base: position 64,989 of record NZ_KV812095.1, read on the forward strand.
GCATGAGTGTGGAGGCAGGATTGACGTTGACGAATACCTGCTCCACGGCGGCCTGTTGCGGCTGGTAAGTTCGGACGATTTCATCGATATGGCGTACGATGACGGCGATGCGTTCCGACAGCGGCGCGTTCGGAGGGGTTTTGATGCAGCCGGAGGCGATGTAGAAATGCTCGCGGCCGCGGACGTCGATGACGCCAAAACCGGTTACGCGGCTGCCGGGGTCTATGCCCAGGATGCGGGTGGTTTGTGAAGCGGAAGTCATGATTATGCTGTTGAGGCGGTGAAACCAGGATTATAGTGAAATCAATATAAAACGGATATGGGATGCGATGTGTCTTTTCAGACGACGTTTTCACGATTTATGGTTTGTTTACGCAAGAGGGGCATATACTGGTTGGTCAAATTGGTTATCGCTATTCGGTTGTGTAAGAAATATTTGAAAGGAACGGACAGGATGAAACCCTTGTATATTTTGGTTGCGGCCTTGACGGCTTTGCCTGTGTTGGCGATGGCGGAAGTCCGCCTTTATGGCGAAATCAAAAGCGGCGTTGAAGCGTCGCGCATTAAATCGAGAGACAGTTCGGTATCACATAGCGGCATATATGATTCAGGCAGTTATATCGGTTTGCGCGGCTCGCTACCCATCGGTAGTGGGAATAATGTGTTGTTTCAGGCAGAACAGGATACGCCGGTAGGTTCGCGCAGCCTGTCGCGCACGGTTTGGCATAGTCCTTCCCCCCATTCGGGCAATATGGGAGACGATGCGGCAGGGCAGTTTGGGAAATATTGAATTTTTTGTCGTTCGTGTAATGAAAAGGTCGTCTGAAAACCGATTTGGGGGTTTCAGACGACCTTTGCCGTTTTGTTTAAGCTTCCTTGTTTAAACCCAGCTTTTCAGCAATTTTGTTCCACACGGCTTCCAGCGGAATGGCTTTGAGCAGGCGTTTTTTGCCGGATGTATTGATGCTGTCGGGGTGGGGTAGGTCGCCGAAATCACCCGCCCAAATAACCTCGGCATTGTCGGAATAGGGATGCCATCTGTCCAGCCATGAGGGACCGAACAGGGCGATTTGCGGTTTGTTCAGTGCAGCGGCGATGTGCATGGGGGCGGAATCTACGCCGATGAAGAGTTTGCAGCCGTCGATGGCGGCAGCCAGTTCGCGCAGGTTAAGGTTGCCCGACAGTATCCATAATTTACCGCCTTCGGGAATTTTGACGCGTTCTAAAACTGCATCGATCATTTGTTGTTCGGTTGCTGAGGGTGCGGCGGTTAAAACGACGTTTTGACCGTGGTTGAGCAGTAATTGGACGATGGCGGCGTTTTTGCCGTCTTCCCAGCATTTGAATTCCCAACGCGCGCCCGGGTGGAATAAGACATAATCCTCCCCGTTCCAGCCTTGTTTGTTCAGCTTGCTTTGCAAATTCGAGCGGGCATCTTCGCCGATTGCCATCATCACTTTTGCCGGCGGTGTTTCCTCAGGCCGGATAAGCGGTGGCAAAACGTTCATATGATATTCGGTAATGTGGCAGCCGCGTCCGGCTTCGGGGTTGAGGAAGTCGTGGCACCAACGCCAGAAAAAGTGGTTGCGTTTGATATGGCTGATGCCGACGCTGCATTGTGCGCAGAATTTGGCGAGTATTGCCGAGCGCCATTGGTCGGACAGGTTGAACGCCCAGTCGTACCTGCGCTTTTTCAGGCGCGAGAACAGCTTTTTCTCTTCGCATAGCTGGGTTTTCAACCCCTGCTTTTTCCAGGAGCGGTCTATGGTGAAGATTTCGGCAATTTCAGGATTGTCGCTGATGATGTCGGCGGTTTCCCGGTAAACCAGCATGTCGATTTCGCAATCGGGAAAGCGGGTCTTGAGGGCGTGGACGACGGGCGTGGCTAACAGGACGTCGCCGTGGTGGCGCAGCTTGATGACTAAAATACGTTTCGGTTGGGCCAGGGACATAGTTTGCTTTCGGCGGATGGATTTCGGTCTGCCTATTGTAAAACGAAACGGCACAATGGCGAACTGCCTTTTTATGGTCGGAAGGATGGTGTTCGGGGCAGTATCGTTGCACGATATGCGCTTGCCTTTCGGATACGATAGAATGCGGACAATTAATCCCTAGAATAGCGGGCGTACCGTTTTCAGACGACCTTTGTCCCGCGCATCTGCCATGAATACACTCAAACATATCGTCCTCATTGGTGTCGGGCTGATCGGCGGCTCGTTCGTGTTGGACTTGAAACGGCTCGGATTGGTCGATACGGTAACCGGCATCGATTTGGATCGCGACAACCTTGACCGTGCGCTTGAACGGCGCGTCATTGATCGCGCCTACACGCAAATCGACGCTTTGAGTATGCACGAAGCGGATTTGGCCGTTATCGCTACGCCTGTTTCCACATTTCCAGACATTTGCCGCACCGTCCGACCTTATTTGAACGCGCATACTGTGGTTACCGATGTGGGCAGTACCAAACAATCTGCCGTTCAGGCTTTCCGCAGCGTCCTGCCCGAACATTTGTCCCGTTGCATCGCAGCCCATCCGATTGCAGGCTCTGACAGGAGCGGCGCGCTTTCCGCACAGTTCGGATTGTTTCAGGACAGGAAGCTGGTGATCACGCCGCACGGGGAAGAAGATGAACAGGCCGCCGGCCTGGTTGAAAACCTGTGGCTGGCAGTCGGGGCGAAAACTTTCCGCATGAGCGCGGAAGAACACGATGCCGTTTTTGCCGCCGTTTCCCATATGCCGCATCTTGCCGCCTTTGCCTACGTCCACCAAATCGCCGATCATCCCGACGGTCGGCATTATCTTGAATTTGCCGCGACGGGCTTTCGTGATTTTACGCGCATCGCATCCAGTCATCCCGCCGTATGGACGGACATCTGCCTTGCCAACAAAAACAGCCTGTTGGATTTGATTGGCGGCCTGCGTACCCAGTTGTCCGAACTCGAACGCATCCTGTCCGAAGAAGACCGCGCCGCCCTTTACCGCTATTTTGCCGCTGCCAAACAAACCCGCGATGAATGGCTGGAGCAGCAATAGTAGGTTTGAAAGAGGCAGTTTCAGACAATCTCTGTATGAATAGATAATTAAACCGGGTCGTCTGAAAACAAAGCTTCGTTAAAACCCTTTATCCGAACAGGACAACTCTTGCTATAATTGCCCGATAGACACAATAAGCCCGCAAAGACACACCATGAGCCACACTCCGTTATTAGACACCATCCATCTGCCTGAAGATTTACGCATGCTGGATAAAAGCCTGCTGCCGCAGGTTGCTGCCGAATTGCGGGCATTCCTACTCGAATCCGTCGGTCAAACCGGCGGGCATTTCGCCAGCAATCTGGGCGCGGTCGAGCTGACCATCGCCCTGCACTATGTATACGACACGCCGGAAGACCATTTGGTTTGGGACGTCGGCCATCAAAGCTATCCGCACAAAATCCTCACCGGCCGCAAAAACCGGATGCACACCATGCGCCGCTACGGCGGCTTGGCGGGCTTCCCCAAGCGCAGCGAATCCGAATACGACGCGTTTGGCGTGGGCCATTCCTCCACCTCCATCGGCGCGGCTTTGGGCATGGCGGCGGCAGACAAGCTCTTGGGCAGCAACCGCCGCAGCGTCGCCATCATCGGCGATGGTGCGATGACGGCGGGGCAGGCGTTTGAAGCCTTGAACTGCGCGGGCGACATGGACGTGAACCTGCTGGTCATCCTCAACGACAACGAAATGTCGATTTCCCCCAACGTCGGCGCGCTACCGAAATACCTCGCCAGCAACGTCGTGCGCGATATGCGCGGCGTGTTGAGCACCATCAAGGCGCAATCGAGCAAGGTTTTGGACAAGCTGCCCGGCGCGATGGAGCTTGCCCAAAAAGTCGAGCACAAAATCAAAACGCTGGCGGGCGAAGCCGAACACGCCAAGCAGTCGCTGTCTTTGTTTGAAAACTTTGGTTTCCGCTACACCGGCCCCGTGGACGGACACAACGTCGAGCATCTGGTTGACGTATTGAAAGATTTGCGCAGCCGCAAAGGCCCGCAACTGCTGCACGTCATCACCAAAAAGGGCAACGGCTACAAACTCGCCGAAAACGACCCCGTCAAATACCACGCCGTTGCCAACCTGCCCAAAGACGTTTCAGACGACCTCAAAACTTCAACGTCGTCTGAAAAAGAAAACAAGCCTGCCGCCAAACCGACCTATACGCAAGTGTTCGGCAAATGGCTGTGCGACCAGGCGGCGGCAGATTCCCGATTGGCGGCGATTACCCCCGCCATGCGCGAGGGCAGCGGACTGGTCGAATTCGAACAACAATTCCCCGACCGCTATTTTGATGTCGGCATCGCCGAGCAGCACGCCGTTACCTTTGCCGGCGGGTTGGCTTGCGAAGGCATGAAGCCCGTCGTCGCCATTTATTCCACCTTCCTCCAGCGCGCCTACGACCAACTGGTGCACGACATCGCCCTGCAAAACCTGCCCGTTTTGTTTGCCGTCGACCGTGCGGGCATCGTCGGCGCAGACGGCCCGACCCATGCCGGTTTGTACGATTTGAGCTTCTTGCGCTGCGTGCCGAATATGATTGTCGCCGCGCCGAGCGATGAAAACGAATGCCGCCTGCTGCTTTCAACCTGCTATCAAGCAAACGCCCCCGCCGCCGTCCGCTATCCGCGCGGCACGGGAACAGGCGCGCCCGTTTCAGACGGCCTTGAAACCGTAGCCGTCGGCAAAGGCATCGTCCGCCGCCAAGGCGAGAAAACCGCATTCATCGCCTTCGGCAGCATGGTCGCCCCCGCATTGACGGTTGCCGACAAACTGAACGCCACCGTCGCCGATATGCGCTTCGTCAAACCGATAGATGAGGAACTCATTGTCCGCCTCGCCCAAAGCCACGACTACATCGTTACCGCCGAAGAAAACGCCGAACAAGGCGGCGCAGGCAGCGCGGTGCTGGAAGTATTGGCGAAACACGGCATCTGCAAACCCGTTTTGCTTTTGGGCGTTGCCGATACCGTAACCGAACACGGCGATCCGAAAAAACTTTTGGACGATTTGGGCTTGAGTGCCGACGCGATGGAAAAACGCATACGTGGATGGCTGCCGGCAGCTTGAATTAAAGCTGCTAGCAAATAACGCCGCGCCGTTGCAAGCAATGAATAAAGGTCGTCTGAAAACGGATGTTCAGACGACCTTTGCCCTGTTTTCGATACGGTTTATTTATCGGCGTATTGCGTGTGGACGGAAATGATGGCTGATGATGTGTGCCGTATCAAAAACGAGGCGAACTGCCGTATCAAATAGAAAGCCTATGCCGTTGTTTCAAATTACACAGATAATGGTACAGGTATTTTTTGGGATATACCGTGAATCTTTATTCAGACAACCTGCTGATAGGTCGTCTGAACACGCAGATAGGAACTGATATGCAAAAAAACATCCGTGCCGCCGCCGTACAAATGATTTCGTCCACCGACCCCGATAGCAACATTAACACCATGAAACGCCTCGTGCGCCAAGCAGCCGAACAAGGCGCGGATTGGGTGTTGCTGCCTGAGTATTGGCCGCTGATGGGGTGCAAGGATACTGACAAACTGGCTTTTGCCGAACCTTTAGTCGGTAGTAATTTTAGCGAAACCCGCAGCGCTCGTTTTCAGACGACCTTGAGCGAGACATCGGCGGAATGCGGCGTGGTGCTGTTCGGCGGCACGATTCCGCTGGAAAGCCCCGATGCGGGAAAAGTGATGAACACGATGTTGGTGTACGACCGCGACGGTACGCAAATCGGGCTGTATCACAAAATGCACCTGTTCGGTTTCTCAGGCTTGGGCGAGCGCTATGCCGAGGCGGACACCATCAGCGCAGGCAGTGATGTGCCGAAATTGACCGCCGACGGCGTGTCGCTTGCCGCCGGAGTGTGCTACGACTTGCGCTTTCCCGAGTTTTTCCGCGCCCAGCAGCCGTTTGACGTTTTGCTGCTGCCCGCCGCTTTTACTTACACGACAGGCAAAGCGCATTGGGAATTGTTGCTGCGCGCCCGCGCGGTGGAAAATCAATGCTACGTCATCGCTTCGGCGCAAGGCGGCGAACACGAAAGCGGCATGCGAACGTTCGGTCATAGCATGATTATCGATCCGTGGGGCGAAATCTTGGACGTATTGCCCGAAGGCGAGGGCATCGTCATCGCCGATTTGGACGCTGCAAGGCTGCAAAGCGTGCGCACCAGACTGCCCGCTTTGAAGCACAGGTTGTTGTGAAGATGATTAAAACGTGATTCAAGCTTGTATAGTGGATTAAATTTAAACCAGTAC
>NZ_KV812095.1:71388-115309 GCF_001813335.1 Neisseria sp. HMSC055H02
CTGATTTAAATTTAATCCACTATAGAACAGGCATGAATTTGTTTGATGGAACAGTAAAAAAGGTCGTCTGAAAACGGTTTCCATTCGTTGAAACGGTATTTTCAGACGACCTTTGCGTTTGGGTAAACGGAGAATGTGTTATGCCAGACCGTTTTGTTGCGCGTCTTGCAGGCGGGCTTCGAAGTTGCTCAGGTTGACGCCTGCTTGTTGTGCGGCAGCGACGACTTCGGCGACGCTTGCGCCGTTTTGCACTTGATGATAGCCCCAGAGCAGGGAGCAGCGGGTGCCGGTGCGGCAGTAGGCGAGGACGGGTTGGGGAACGCTTTTGAGCAGGTTTTGGAAAGCGGCGACATCGGCGGCGTTGATGGTGGGCGCGACGACGGGCTGATGGTGGTGTTCGCGGATGCCTGCGGCTTCAAGCCAGCTTTCGACTTGTTTGAACGTAACTTGGTTTTCTTCTTCGCCGTCGGGGCGGTTGCAGATGACGGTTTGGATACCGAGTTTGGCGGCTTCTTGTACGTCTGCTTCGGTCAGCTGCGGTGCGATATAGAGGTTATCGGCAAGTTTTTGGATAGACATGGGTTTCCTTTCTGTAAGTGGTTTTCAGACGACCTTGATCCGGTATTTGAGGTCGTCTGAAAATTAGGCTCGGTCATTATAAAGCCAGTTTTCAAATAATTTGCGGTCGGTAATGTAGAGGACGGCGGTATCGGCTTCGGCGGCTTGGACGGTGATGTCGGCGACGTACAGGATGCCGGTGCGGAAGTAGTGGAGGCGGGCGGTGTAGCCGATGGGAAGTTGCGCCCACTGTGCGGCAAGGTCGGTGCAGGCGTAGCCGTCGACGGCGATGATTTTGTCCTGCGGGCAGAGGGCGGCGTTTTCCGCGCTGCCGCCGTTGAAGACGTGGGTCAGGGTGGCGTGGTCGCTGTTTTGTTTGAACCTTGCGCCGAAGTCAGATGCGGGGGCGGGCGTTTCGGTTGGTGGTTCGGGCAGGAATGCACCGCCGTGGCTGCGCGGCTGTGCCTGCCATTGCAGTCCGATGCCTATGGTGGCGAGGAGTTCGGCAAGGGGCAGGTCGGCGGTGGAGTAGAGGGTCGTCTGAAAAAAGTCTTCGAGGTCTAGACCGGTAAACGCTTGGCAACGGGCTTGCCATTGTTTTTCGGGGATGCCTTGCCGGGTGTACAGCCAATCGCGGTAGTGTTGCTGCATGACGCTGTCGAGGGTGTGTCGTCCGTTGCTTTTGCTGCGGATGGCGAGGTCGAGGCAGAGGGCGGCGAGTGCGCCTTTTTGGTAGTAGCTGACGATGGCGTTGGGGCTGTTTTCGTCTTGTTTGTAGAATTTGTTCCAAGCAGTGAAGCTGGATTCGGCAAGGCTTTGTTTCAGACGACCTTTGGTTTGCTGCACGCGGGTGATGCTTTGGGCGAGCAGGCGCAGGTAGGCTTCGGGGGAGATGGTGCGGCTTCGGGCGAGGAAGAGGTCGTCGTAGTAGGAGGTGATGCCTTCAAATGCCCAAAGCTGCTCGGTGTAGTTTTCGCGGTCGAGGTCGTAGGGGGCAAAGGCGGCGGGTTTGATAGATTTGACGTTCCAGGCGTGGAAGTATTCGTGTGAGAACAGTCCGAGTAGTTGGGTGTAGGCATCGTTGGCGTCGGTCATGCCGTGCGGCGGCAGGCTGTGGCGGTCGGCGAGCAGGGCGGTGCTGCTGATGTGTTCCAGTCCGCCGTAGATGTTGTCGCCGACGTGGAGCAGGAAGAGGTAATGGGTGAACGGGGCAGGGGAGGGGAACATGGCCAGTTCGGTTTCGCAGATTGTGCGGATGTCTGACACGAGGCGGTCGCGGTCGAAATCGGGGTAGTGGCCGCTCAAGGCGATGCGGTGCGGGATGCCGCCGGCTTCGAAATCGAGAAATTCGATGTTGCCCAGTTCGACAGGGTGGTCGATTAAGTAGTGGTAGGAGGTCGTCTGAAAGCTGTGGATGCCGGTTTGGGGCAGGGTGGTGGCAATCCGCCATGTTTTCGGCAGGATGGGGAATTCGATTTGGTGCGCGCTGTTTTCTTGTCCGTTTACCTGTAAAAACAGACACGCGCCGTCAAAGAACCCGCGTTCGGCAGTCAGAAACGAGCCGCGGACGGACAGGTCGTAGGCGTAAACGGTGTAGTAAATTTCCCACTCGCCGGACTGCGGGGCAGTGCGCCACCGGTTTTTTTTGACTTGGGACAGATGGGTATATTCTCCGTTGCAAAAAGCGCGGATGGTGGTGATGTGGCGGGAAAAATCGCGTATCAGATAGCTGCCGGGAACCCAGTTCGGCAGGCTGATTTCTGTTTCCAAATCATGTTCTTGTCGGAAGGTTAGGCGGATGTGCCACTCATGGGCGAGCGGGTTGGGGGTGATTTTGTAATTAATCATGACTATTGGTTTATTTGTTAATTCTTATGGTTGAAAGGGTGGATTATGCAATTTAATTTATATCAATAAAGTCAAAGTCTCATGCAAAAGGCGGCTAAACTAAAAAGGATGAGTTGAAAAATAAAATAATACTATTGGAGGGGTTTTTAAATAACGTTATGATTATAAGTTAAAAAATATAAAAAATCGATCGTACGGCTATATGGTGGGAAATGTAATTCCGCTTGGCTAGGCTAGTCTTATATGTTAAATTTAGAAAAATTTAAACTTAGCTCTTGTTGCGTTTTTTCAAAATGCATACGGCAAAGTGAGATAAAAAATTTTTATTCCCATAATTCATGGAGACTCTCATGGACACACAAACTTATAACTACAAGGTGGTGCGCCAGTTCGCCATCATGACCGTAGTTTGGGGTATTGTGGGTATGTTGGTCGGCGTCATTGTCGCTGCCCAATTGTTCGCCCCTTCCCTTGATTTATCAGATGTCGGCCCCTGGTTCCACTTCGGCCGCCTGCGTCCGTTGCACACCAACGCGGTAATTTTTGCGTTCGGGGGTTGCGGTCTGATGGGTACATCATACTACGTTGTTCAGCGCACCTGTAATGCACGTCTGTTTGGCGGTTGGTTGCCGGCATTTACCTTCTGGGGCTGGCAGGCAGTTATCGTTGCGGCAATCGTCAGCCTGCCTTTGGGTTATACCCAAGCTAAAGAGTATGCCGAATTGGAATGGCCTATCGACATCCTGATCGCTTTGGTTTGGATTGCTTACGCCATCGTATTCTTCGGTACGATTGCCAAACGTAAAATCAAACATATCTACGTTGCCAACTGGTTCTACGGCGGTTTCATTTTGGCCGTCGCCCTGTTGCACATCGTCAATAACCTGAGCATTCCTGCGGGCTTCATGAAATCCTATCCGGTTTATGCGGGTGCAATCGATGCTATGGTTCAATGGTGGTATGGTCATAATGCCGTAGGTTTCTTCCTGACTGCAGGCTTCTTGGGTATGATGTACTATTTCGTGCCGAAACAAGCAGGTCGTCCGATTTATTCTTACCGCCTGTCCGTCGTCCACTTCTGGGCTTTGATTTTCACCTATATGTGGGCAGGTTCCCACCACTTGCACTATACCGCTCTGCCTGATTGGACTCAGTCCTTGGGTATGGTGTTGTCCCTGATTCTGTTCGCACCCTCTTGGGGCGGTATGATCAACGGTATCATGACCTTGTCCGGCGCATGGGACAAACTGCGTACCGACCCTATCTTGAAATTCTTGATCGTTTCTCTTTCCTTTTACGGTATGTCCACCTTCGAAGGTCCGATGATGTCTATCAAAACCGTCAACGCTTTGAGCCACTACACTGACTGGACTGTCGCACACGTCCATGCCGGCGCATTGGGATGGGTGGGTTTTGTAACGATTGGTTCTGTGTACTACATGATTCCCCGCCTGTTCGGCAAAAATGAAATGTACAGTACCAAATTGGTGGAAGCGCACTTCTGGATCGCGACCATCGGTGTGGTGCTGTATATAGCCGCTATGTGGATTGCCGGTGTATTGCAAGGACTGATGTGGGGTTCTTTGAATGACGACGGTACTTTGACTTACTCTTTCGTAGAGTCAGTGAAGCGTACTATGCCTTACTATATGATTCGTTTTACCGGCGGCCTGCTGTACCTGAGCGGTATGTGCATCATGGCATACAACGTTTACCGTACGGCCATCAGTGGCAAAGCGGTTGACGCCGAGATTCCTGCGGTGTCTCAAACCCAGCACCACTAAAAACATAAGAAAAGGCTACCAAAATGAAATTACAACAATTAGCTGAAGAAAAAGTCGGCGTCCTGATTGTATTTACCCTGCTTGTAGTCAGCGTAGGCCTGTTGGTTGAAGCAGTGCCGCTGTTCTTTACTAAAGCTGTTACCAAGCCTATTGAAGGTGTGAAACCTTATAACGCTTTGCAAGTGGCCGGTCGCGACATCTATATCCGTGAGGGTTGTTACAACTGCCACTCTCAAATGATCCGTCCGTTCCGTGCGGAAACCGAACGTTACGGCCACTACTCCGTTGCCGGCGAGTCTGTTTATGACCATCCGTTCCAATGGGGTTCCAAACGTACCGGTCCGGACTTGGCACGTGTCGGCGGCCGCTATTCCGACGAATGGCACCGCATCCACCTGCTGAATCCGCGCGACGTTGTGCCGGAGTCCAATATGCCCGCTTTCCCATGGCTTGCCCGCAACAAAGTCGATGCCGAAGCAACCGTGGCGCATATGAAAGCCCTGCGTAAAGTCGGTACGCCTTACAGCGACGAAGAGATTGCCAAAGCGCCTGAAGCCTTGGAAAACAAATCGGAGCTGGATGCGGTGATTGCATACCTGCAAGGCTTAGGCTTGGCATTGAAAAACGTAAGGTAACATCATGGACGTAAACTGGGCCCGCTCGCTCTTTACTGTTTGGGTTTTTATCAGCTTTATCTTAGTGCTTTATATCGTTTTCAACCGACGCAATAAAAAGAACTACGATGATGCCGCCAACAGTATTTTCGAAAATGATGATAAAGAGTCGTCTGAAAAAGACGGGCGATAACAGTTTAGTCCGTGATCACGGAGCAAAAGAATGAACACAACATCCCAATTTACCAGCAATTTCTGGAATATATACATTGCAGTCATCGTCGTGCTCAGTTTTATCGGCTTGGCATGGCTGCTGCTTTCCCAAAACGTTGTGAAGCGTCCTAAAAAGGGCGAAGAAGTCAAAACGACAGGTCATCAATGGGACGGTATCGAAGAATATAACAACCCGTTGCCACGCTGGTGGTTTTGGCTGTATGTTTTTGTCTGGCTGTTCGGTATCGGCTATCTGGTCATGTACCCGGGTTTAGGCGATTATAAAGGCCAGTGGAAATGGAGCAGCCGTGGACAATATGATCAGGAAATGGCTAAAGCAGACCAGAAGTACGGCAAAGTTTATGCTAAGTTTGCCAATATGCCGATTGAACAAGTGGCAAAAAATCCTGAAGCACACGCCATCGGTCAAAACCTCTTCAATACCTACTGTATCCAATGTCACGGTTCTGATGCTAAAGGTTCCAAAGGCTTCCCGAATTTGACCGACAACGATTGGTTGTGGGGTGGCGAACCTGAGAAAATCCATGAGACCATTGAAAAAGGCCGTACGGCGACGATGCCGGCATGGGGTCCTGCGTTGGGTGAAGAGCGGGTAAAAGATGTGGCAAACTATGTCATGTCCTTATCCAAATCCAAAGATCAATACGATGAAGAACGTGCCGCACGCGGTAAAGTATTGTTCAGTGGTCCACCGGCAAACTGCTTTACCTGTCACGGCGACAAAGGTCAAGGTATCCAAGGACTGGGTCCGAACCTGACCGACAACGTATGGCTGTGGGGCGGTACTCAAAAATCGATTATAGAAACCATCACCAACGGCCGACACAGTCAAATGCCGGCTTGGGGTCGTTTCTTGGATAAAGACAAACTCCACATCATGACTGCGTATGTATGGGGTCTGTCCAATAAAGACGGCAAAGCGCCCGTGAAAAAAGCCGAAACTGCTCCCGCACCGGCCCCTGCTTCTGCTGCCGCATCATCCGCTGACGTTTCATCTGCGTCCGCACCTGCACAAGCTGAAAAAGCGGCTTCAGCAGCTGATGCAAAAGCGGCCGCTCCTGCCGAAGCCAAGCCGGCAGAAAAAGCAGATGCTTCTTCTGCCAAAGTGGACGGTAAAGCCGTTTTTGAAGCCAACTGTAAAATGTGTCACGGCGGTACCATCCCCGGTGCTCCAGGCATAGGTAAGAAAGACGAGTGGGCTCCGCGTATCAAACAAGGTAAGGATACCCTGCACAAACACGCGCTCGAAGGCTTTAACTCCATGCCTGCCAAAGGCGGTAACACAAGCCTGAGTGATGACGAAGTCAAAGCAGCGGTTGACTATATGGCCAACCAATCCGGCGCTAAATTCTAAACCGTAGAAATTAAAACGCACCTTTTCATAAGGTGCGTTTTTTTATGGTCAAGCCATCTGTTTTCATAGCAATTTAATTTCTGTCTTTATCTTATAGTGGATTAAATTCAAACCAGTACGGCGTTGCCTCGCCTTGCCGTACTATCTGTACTGTTTGCGGCTTCGTCGCTTTGTCCTGATTTAAATTTAATCCACTATAAATGTGTATGAAATACAGGGAACAGCTTATGGTTTGCTATGGGTCGCAAAGTAACTAATGAAACTATTGAGACATATTAGGGATAATGTCCTGCACCCAAAATACAGGATTTTTCTGCCCCTGTCGCATGGTGCGGACTGCTTGGAATTTTATTCATCCAACAGGCCGCAAGCCAGCCGAAGGCAGCGGCTTCGACCCATTGCGGATCAAGATTGAGTGCTGCTGTACTATGTAATTTCGTGGTAGAGGAAAAAAGTTGGTGCAAATCTTCCATTAAAACAGGATTGCGGATACCACCGCCACAAACATAAAGATTGCAAACATCAGGAGCGGCAGAGATGGTTGCATCATAAATCGTTTGGGCAGTAAACCTGAGTAACGTTCGCAAAATGTCTTCCGGTTTTTCACCACCTTTCAGACGACCTTTCAACCAATCCAATGAAAATAATTCACGCCCGGTACTTTTGGGGTATGGGGAGGAAAAATATGGGTGGTCGAGCAGGCGGGTTAGCAGTTCGGGTAAAACGGTTCCTGTTGCCGCAATCAAGCCGTCTTTGTCATAAGGACGTTGCCAAATGGCTTGCATCCATGCGTCAGACAGCATATTGCCCGGGCCGGTATCAAAGCCGAATGCCGGAGAGGAATTTGGTAGGACGCTGATGTTGGAAATACCGCCGATATTCAAAACAACGCGTGTCTCGGAGTCGCTTTGGAACAAGGCTTGATGGAATGCGGGGACAAGAGGGGCGCCTTGTCCGCCTGCCGCTAAATCCCTGCTGCGGAAATCGCCGATGGTAAAGATACCGGTCAGATGTGCCAAAAGCGGTAGATCGGCGAGTTGTATGCTGTATCCTGCTTCGGGGGCATGGCGGACAGTCTGCCCGTGGCAGCCAACGGCGGCAATATCGTGGGCTTGCAGGTTGGTTTGTTTTAGCAGTAAAGAAACCGTATCTGCGTAAAGGCAGCTTAGTTTTTGAGATAGCAGCATACTGAGATGCAGTTCGTTGTTGCCGATATTTTGCAAATCCAGCAATTCATGCCTAAGGTCGTCTGAATAGGGGATGAATACGTGGGAAACGGCTTCCAGCCATCGACTGCCTTCCATGCGGATTAAAACTGCGTCCGTACCGTCCATGCTGGTGCCGGACATAATGCCGATATAGTTTCGGATATTCATAAAATTGTGATTTTGAAGTAGGCAAAAAGAAACATTGTAACGCTGTTTTAGATTTTATTTGGATTCAGTATTGGAGAAGATAAAGAAATATTTCAAGAAAGATTGTAAAAAGGTTACAATTAGGTCGAGATTCCGAATCTGCCAACTTTCGTATTTCCAAAGGAAAACTTCCATGGCTCAAACTCAACCGAGTGCGAACTTGAAGCTTATTAACGCCGCTTTTGCCGCTATGCTGGTGGGCATGGTCGGCTATTTTATTTATTGGGGTCTGGGATATACCCATTACAACAATCCTATACTTTTCATCATTGCCACGATGTTCGGCGTATTTATGGCATTTAATGTCGGTGGCAACGATATTGCCAACTCGTTCGGAACCAGTGTCGGCTCCGGCACGCTGACCATCCCGCAGGCACTCTTGATTGCCGCTGTATTTGAAGTCAGCGGAGCCGTTATAGCGGGTGGCGAGGTTACAGATACCATCCGTAAAGGTATTGTCGATTTGAACGGGTTGGATTTGCAACCCATGCAATTTGTCTTCATTATGATGTCAGCCCTTTTGGCAGCGGCATTATGGCTTTTGTTTGCTTCACGCAAGGGACTGCCGGTATCGACTACCCACGCCATTATCGGCGGTATTGTCGGCAGTGCATTGTGTATGGCGTTTATGCACAAAATTGATGCAGGTACGCTTATCCAATGGGGCAAGCTTGGAGAGATTGCCCTTTCATGGGTACTGTCGCCAATGTTGGGCGGATTGGTTTCCTACCTCGTTTTCTCCCGTATTAAGAAAAATGTATTAGATTACAACGACTGGGCAGAAGGAACGCTTAAAACCATCAAACAGGAAAAGAAAGCATACAAAGAGCAACATCGTCTTTTCTTTGAAGCTCTGAGCGAAGCTGAAAAAGTCGAATACGCTACCAAAGTAGCACACGATGCGCAGATTTACGACGAACCCGATTTCGAACCTTCCGAATTACAGTCTGACTATTATCGCGGGCTGTATGAATTGGATAACCGGAAAAACAATGTCGATTCCTATAAAGCCCTTCATTCCTGGGTTCCCTTTATCGGCTCGATAGGCGGTATGATGATTGCTGCAATGCTGATTTTCAAAGGATTGAACAACTTGCATTTGGGCATGAGCAATGTCAACAGTTTCCTGATTATCTTCATGGTCGGCGCGGCGATTTGGATGGCGACATTCGTATTCGCTAAAAGTCTCAAACGCAAAGACCTTGGCAAATCAACCTTTCAAATGTTTTCTTGGATGCAGGTTTTTACCGCATGCGGCTTTGCATTCAGCCACGGAGCAAATGATATTGCCAATGCCATCGGACCGTTTGCCGCCATTATGGATGCATTGCGTACCAACAGCATTACCGCGCAAAATGCCGTCCCGCCTATCGCTATGTTGACCTTTGGTATCGCATTGATTGTCGGGTTATGGTTTGTCGGTAAAGAGGTTATCAAGACCGTCGGGACCAGTCTGGCGGAAATGCATCCCGCTTCGGGTTTTGCGGCCGAGCTTTCCGCTGCCGCCGTTGTGATGGGTGCATCATTCATGGGGTTGCCTGTATCGAGTACCCATATCCTGGTCGGAGCGGTTTTGGGGATCGGCTTGGTTAACCGCAATGCCAACTGGAAACTGATGAAACCCATCGGTTTGGCATGGGTAATTACCTTGCCCGCAGCCGCAGTTTTGTCTGTGATCTCTTATTTGGTGTTGCAGGCGGTTTTCTAACTGTTTCGAAAGTCGAAAGGTCGTCTGAAAAATAATTAAGTTTTAAACCAGTCTCCAAATATTGGATACTCATAAAAGCTTACTCAGATGCCCTGTACAAGCTGAGTTCTGCGTG
Source organism: Neisseria sp. HMSC055H02 (assembly GCF_001813335.1). Classification (NCBI taxonomy): domain Bacteria; kingdom Pseudomonadati; phylum Pseudomonadota; class Betaproteobacteria; order Neisseriales; family Neisseriaceae; genus Neisseria; species Neisseria sp. HMSC055H02. Next base: position 81,019 of record NZ_KV812095.1, read on the forward strand.
CTACAGAACTCAGTTTTTTCAATGTCAAACTACACCGCTCCTGATTGTTGTAATCCATACAATCATCTATTTACTTCATCAATCGTGTTACTTTTTTGGTTCCAACCCAATATTGCGGCAATGCGCCTTTTTCCGTAGTGCCCTTTATGCTGTTCATAGATTTCGGCGATATGTCTATATAAAATACCAACAGAGTAGGAATCATCAAAGCTTCCGATGCCAAGATGAATCCCCATAAAGGCGAGCGCAGCTCGCCGTTTCTGCTCAAGACATAACGCATCACACGGCTCAAAATCAGCCACTTTATGACGGTAACCATCACGGCAAAGACAAAGACGGCAGTGCTGACGTCGAGCAAGATCGACATATCTGGCGCATTAATTATGCCAAACAGCAGAAAATCGCCAAAATGACAGGCAGCGTATAGAAATAATCAGCAGGATTTTTATAGAGCAGACGCAGAATATCCCAGATATCGATAAGAAAAGAATAAAGCATTGAATGACGGGTGGTTCGATAAAAAATAGAAGGCTGGATTTTAGCTGAAAATATAAGATCTAATAAATACAGACGGTGTGATATGAATTGTCGCCACCTGCGAATATCCGCTAGAATACGCGCTTTATGGAAGGTCGTCTGAAAAGGATTCAATATGGCAAAAGCAAAAGGCGGTTTGGGCCGCGGTTTAGATTCCCTGATTTCCAACGGCGTGGACAACAGCAGCAGCGACCGCCTGACTACCGTCGCCATCAACGACATCCAACCCGGCCGTTATCAGGCGCGGGTACAGATGGACGACGAAGCCTTGCAGGAGCTGGCGGATTCGATTAAAGCGCAAGGCGTTATCCAGCCGGTCATCGTGCGCGAACACGGCCTTTCCCAATACGAATTGATTGCCGGCGAACGCCGCTGGCGCGCATCCCAACTCGCCGGACTGACCGAGATTCCGGTCGTCATCAAAACCATCAGCGACGAAACTGCGCTGGCAATGGGTTTGATTGAAAACCTGCAACGCGAAAACTTAAACCCGATTGAAGAAGCGCAAGGTTTGAAACGCCTCGCCGACGAGTTCGGACTGGCTCATGAAACCATCGCCAAGGCAGTCGGCAAAAGCCGCAGTGCCATTTCCAACAGCCTGCGCCTGTTGAGCCTGCCCGAGCCGGTCCAAGAAATGCTCTACCACCGCCATCTTGAAATGGGACACGCTCGCGCCCTGCTGACCCTGCCCGTGGTCGAGCAGCTTGAATTGGCGCAAAAAGCAGTAAAAAACGGTTGGTCGGTGCGCGAAGTCGAACGCCGCAGCCAAATCGCCCATCAAACCAAACAGGAAATCAAAAAAACCATCAGCCCCGATATACGTCGTCTGAACGACGTGTTGACCGAAAGACTGGGCGTTAATGCGGAAGTCAAAACCACCAATCACAAAAAAGGCAAAATCGTCCTCCACTTCGATACGCCGGAAACATTTGAGTATTTACTGAAACAATTGGGCATTGATTATCAGATGTAAATTAGGTTGTGCGGAAAATTTAGAATTAAGGTCATCTGAAAACTTATTCTCCGGTTTTCAGATGACTTTTTTATTGAAATAAAATTACTGGGCAATGGCTGTAATTTAATGTAATTTGTGATATGATTGAAAATTGTAGTGTAGAAGTTGGGAATGTGGTAGGGGTTATTATTTGACAAAGATTAACTATCCCTTGACGTGTATAGGCTTCTTCATTATATTCTAGTATCGCTGCTTGGCCATTTCGTTGTAGCTTCTAAATTTGCATGAATCAGATTTTAGTTTATCAAGTTGTTGTTTTATTAATTATTTCTGCATTAAGTGCTGTTTTTGCAGGTTTGAATGGATTTTGGTCATCTGTCGTAGGCGGGATTTGTTATTTAGTCCCGTCTTCTATTGCAGTTTTACTTTTAAAACTTTCTAAGTGCAACCCTTTGTATCATGGTAAGGTTTTCATTATTGGGGAAGTTTTAAAAGTAGTGCTGTCGCTGGTGATGATGCTTGCCGTATTCATGGTTTGGTATCAGTCTTTAATATTCTTTCCGTTCTTGTTCGGATTGCTCGGTGTCAGTCATTTGGTTTTTTTATTAGTATTGTTGAGAGTGAAGCATTATGGCAGGTGAAACAACAATGACCGCTGCCGACTACATCAAGCACCATTTGCAAAGCTTGACCAGTCTGTCGGATGTTGCCCAAGGACAAGGCCTGAAAAATATTGCCGATTTTTCGTTTATCAATCTTGATGCGATTTTTTTTGCTGTTTTGTTAGGCGTAATCGGAAGTTTTCTGCTTTGGCGTGGCGCTAAGAAAGCAACTGCAGGCGTGCCCGGACGTTTTCAGGCTGCTGTAGAGATTTTGTTTGAGTTTGTGGATAATATGTGCAAGAGCATTATTCACAACGAACAATCACGAAAAGCCGTTGCCCCGTTAGGCTTGACGCTGTTTGTATGGATTTTCCTGATGAATGCCATGGATATGTTGCCGGTAGATTTGCTGCCGTGGCTGTGGCAAAACGCTACCGGTAACCATCATGCATTGTTGCGCATTGTGCCGACTGCGGATTTGAATACCACGTTGGCGTTGGCTATCGGAGTCTTGTTAATTTGTATTTATTACAATATCAAAATCAAAGGTGTTCGTGGTTGGATTCATGAGTTGTTTACTGCCCCGTTCGGCGCCATGCTTGCTCCCGTCAACTTCTTTTTGAATCTGGTCGAATTCCTCTCTAAAACCGTTTCTCATGGGATGCGGTTGTTCGGTAATATGTATGCCGGCGAGCTGGTATTCCTTCTGATTGCTTTACTGGGTGGTGCCTGGGCAACATCTGGAAGCGTTGAAGTGTTGGATCCAGTTCTGTTTGGTTTTCACATTCTTGCCGGATTGGCATGGGCGATTTTCCATATTTTGGTGATTACCCTGCAGGCATTTATCTTTATGGCTTTAGCGTTTGTCTATATCGGACAAGCTCATGATGCCCACTAAATTTTCTAGGTGGTTTTATTTTTGTTTGTAGTTATTTGTAGTTTAACCTTTGTTTTTTTAAGGAGTTTAAAATGGGTTTGATTGCTATTGCATGTGGTTTGATCGTTGCATTGGGTGCATTGGGTGCCTCTATCGGTATCGCAATGGTAGGTTCTAAATATTTAGAATCTTCTGCTCGCCAACCCGAGTTGATTGGCCCTCTGCAAACTAAGTTGTTCCTGATAGCCGGTCTGATTGATGCTGCGTTCCTGATTGGTGTGGCTATTGCACTGTTGTTCGCCTTTGTTAACCCGTTTGCAGGTGCATAATCAAACGGCGTGATCCGTCTAGGTACAGACTTTGGTCTGTTTGATTAACACTAGTACGAAGGTTAACTAACGTGAATATTAATGCAACCTTATTCGCTCAAATCATCGTCTTTTTCGGTTTGGTTTGGTTTACCATGAAATTTGTGTGGCCGCCGATCGCAAAAGCATTGGATGAGCGTGCCGCAAAAATTGCCGAAGGCTTGGCTGCAGCCGAGCGCGGTAAGAGCGATTTTGAACAGGCAGAGAAGAAAGTTGCAGAACTCTTGGCTGAAGGGCGTAACCAAGTTTCCGAAATGGTAGCTAACGCCGAAAAACGTGCCGCCAAAATCGTAGAAGAAGCGAAAGAACAAGCTTCTGTCGAGGCAGTGCGGATTACAGCACAAGCTAAAGCCGATGCCCAGCAAGAAATGAATCGTGCACGCGAAGTTTTGCGTGAACAGGTTGCTGCGTTGGCGGTTAAAGGTGCCGAGTCTATTTTGCGCAGTGAAGTTGATACTTCAAAACACGCGCAGCTGCTCAGTGCTTTAAAACAGGAGCTGTAATCTTATGGCTGAGTTCGCAACGATTGCCAGACCTTATGCGAAAGCATTGTTTAATCTGGCGCAGGAAAAAAACCAAATTGAGTCTTGGTTGGGCGGACTGGAAGAATTAGCCGCGGTTGTTCAAAATCAGAAAGTGATTTCTTTGATCGAGCAACCTGAAACAAATACTTCTGAAAAGGTGAATTTGCTTGCCAAACTCGTTGAGTTAAAAAGTAATGAATTGAAAAATTTCATTACTGTTTTGGCAGAGCAAAAACGTTTGCCAGTATTGCCTGAAATCTATGCTCAATATCAAGCTTTAACCTTGTCATTCAATCATACTAAGTCCGCTGTAATTTACAGTGCTTATCCATTGACTGAAGAACAACTGGCTGAGTTGGCTGAAATATTGAAAAAACGCTTTGACAGTAAGTTGCGGATTACAACTGAAGTTGCGCCTGAATTAATTGGCGGTGTCAAAGTTGAAGTGGGTGACCAGGTCTTGGATTTGTCGGTGCAGGGTAAATTGAATGCCCTGTATGCGACTATGACAAATTAGGAGAGTTTTCATGCAGCTTAATCCTGCTGAAATTAGCGATTTGATTAAAGCTAAAATTGAAAATCTGTCTGGAAATACAGAAGTACGTACCCGTGGTACGGTTATTTCTGTAACAGACGGTATTGTTCGTATTCATGGCTTGTCAGACGCAATGCAAGGTGAGATGCTCGAATTCCCGGGTAACACTTTCGGTTTGGCGATGAACTTGGAGCGCGACTCCGTCGGCGCCGTAGTGTTGGGTGAATACGAACATATTAAAGAAGGCGACACAGTTACTTGTACCGGCCGTATTTTGGAAGTACCTGTCGGCCGTGAGTTGGTTGGTCGCGTTGTAGATGCGCTGGGTCGCCCGATTGATGGTAAAGGCCCGATCAACACATCTTCCACAGCGCCAATTGAAAAAATTGCACCGGGTGTGATTGCCCGTAAATCAGTTGACCAGCCTATGCAAACCGGTCTGAAGGCCATTGACTCAATGGTTCCGATTGGTCGCGGTCAACGTGAGCTGATCATTGGTGACCGTCAAACAGGTAAAACAGCCGTAGCATTGGATGCTATTGTCAACCAAAAAGGTACAGGCGTTATCTGTATTTATGTTGCAATCGGTCAAAAAGCATCTTCTATTGCCAATGTAGTACGAAAATTGGAAGAGCATGGCGCAATGGAACACACTATTGTGGTTGCGGCGACTGCATCTGAAGCTGCGGCTCTGCAATATATTGCACCTTATGCAGGTTGTACGATGGGCGAGTTTTTCCGCGATCGCGGTGAAGACGCATTGATTGTATATGATGACTTGTCCAAACAAGCTGTTGCTTACCGTCAAATTTCCCTGTTGTTGCGCCGTCCTCCCGGTCGTGAAGCATATCCTGGCGACGTTTTCTATCTTCACTCTCGTTTGTTGGAGCGCGCTGCCCGTGTAAATGAGCACGAAGTTGAAAAACTGACCAATGGCGAAGTGAAGGGCAAAACAGGCTCCCTGACTGCATTGCCGATTATTGAAACGCAAGCCGGCGACGTCTCTGCATTCGTACCGACAAACGTGATTTCGATTACCGACGGTCAGATTTTCTTGGAAACCGATTTGTTTAACGCCGGTATCCGTCCTGCGATTAATGCCGGTATTTCGGTATCGCGCGTAGGTGGTGCTGCGCAAACCAAAGTAATTAAAAAACTGGGTGGCGGTATCCGTTTGGCACTTGCCCAATATCGTGAGTTGGCAGCCTTCTCGCAATTTGCTTCCGATTTGGATGAGGCTACACGCAAACAGCTGCAACACGGTGAAGTGGTTACTGAATTGATGAAGCAAAAACAATTCAGCACTTTGGATACAGCCGAAATGGCTTTGACCTTGTGGGCCATTAATAATGGTTCTTACGAAGATGTACCGGTATCCAAGGCATTGGCTTTCGAAGCAGAATTTTTGAGCTTTGTACGCACTCAGCATCCTGGTGTTTTAGAAGCAATCAATGCATCAGGTGCGATGTCCGATGAAAGCGAAAAAGCATTGACTGAAGCCATGAATTCTTTCAAATCTTCTTATGCTTACCAAGCTTAAGAGCTGAAATGAAAGGAGTCTGAAATGGCAGTCGGAAAAGAGATTCTCACCAAAATCCGTAGTGTTCAAAATACTCAAAAGATCACTAAAGCGATGCAGATGGTGTCAACCTCTAAAATGCGGAGGACTCAGGAACGGATGCGCTTGGCGCGTCCGTATGCCGAAAAAGTGCGGACAGTTATGAGTCATTTGGCGCAAACCAATGAAGATCATGGTATTAAATTATTGGCACATCATCGTGAAACACGTCGGGTGGGTTTCATTTTAATTACCTCTGATAAAGGTCTTGCCGGTGGTTTGAATGCGAATGTTTTGAAGAAATTTTTAGCGCAAGTCCAAGAATACCAAGAGCAGGGCATTGAAGTTGATGTTGTCTGTTTAGGTAGTAAAGGCTTGGCAGCTTGTCAAAGCATCGGTTTGAACGTTATTGCCAGTGCGATTAATTTGGGTGATACCCCAAAAATGGAATTGCTGCTTGGTCCATTGACTGAAATCTTCCAACGTTACGAGAAGCATGAGTTGGATAAAATACATCTGGTATATTCGTGTTTTGTGAATACCATGCGTCAAGAACCACGGTTGGAGGTTCTGCTGCCTATCGGCGAAAATGTGATAGAAGACGAGGAGAGTTATTCTTCATTCAGTTGGGAATACCGTTATGAGCCAAGTCCTGTCGCTGTGTTGGAATATCTGGTTCGCCGCTATTTAGAGTCTGTGGTTTACCAAGCATTGAGTGACAATATGGCATCTGAGCAAGCTGCACGTATGGTGGCAATGAAAGCAGCCACCGACAATGCAGGCAATGCCATTAAAGAGTTGCGTTTGGTATATAACAAATCGCGTCAAGCTGCGATTACCACGGAATTGTCAGAAATTGTAGCAGGTGCGGCGGCAGTTTGATGTCGTCTGAAACCTGAACAGGAAATTAGGATACGATAATGAGCCAAGGCAAAATCGTACAAATTATTGGTGCGGTGGTTGACGTGGAGTTCCCGCGTGATGCCATTCCGCGTGTTTACGACGCCCTGAAATTGGATGCAAACGGCCTGACTTTGGAAGTGCAACAGCTTCTGGGTGACGGCGTAGTCCGTACTATTGCAATGGGTAGTTCGGATGGTTTAAAACGCGGCATGACTGTAAGCAATACAGGTGCGCCGATTACAGTGCCGGTAGGTAAAGGCACTTTGGGACGTATTGTCGATGTATTGGGGACGCCTGTTGATGAAGCAGGTCCGATTGATACCGACAAACACCGTGCCATCCATCAGACAGCTCCGAAATTTGATGAACTGTCTGCGACTACTGAGCTGTTGGAAACCGGCATTAAAGTAATTGACTTGCTGTGTCCGTTTGCCAAAGGCGGTAAAGTAGGTCTGTTCGGTGGTGCCGGTGTGGGCAAAACCGTCAACATGATGGAATTGATTAACAACATCGCCAAAGCACATAGCGGTTTGTCCGTGTTCGCAGGCGTGGGTGAGCGTACCCGTGAAGGTAATGACTTCTACCACGAGATGAAAGATTCCAAAGTATTGGACAAAGTGGCGATGGTTTACGGTCAGATGAACGAACCCCCGGGTAACCGTCTGCGTGTAGCCTTGACCGGTTTGACGATGGCCGAATACTTCCGTGATGAAAAAGACGAAAGCGGCAAAGGCCGTGACGTATTGTTCTTCGTGGACAATATCTACCGTTACACCCTGGCCGGTACCGAAGTATCCGCATTGTTGGGCCGTATGCCTTCAGCAGTAGGTTACCAACCGACATTGGCTGAAGAAATGGGTCGTTTGCAAGAGCGTATTACCTCTACCCAAACAGGCTCCATTACTTCCATTCAAGCCGTATATGTACCTGCGGATGACTTGACTGACCCGTCTCCTGCAACGACGTTTGCCCACTTGGACGCCACTGTCGTATTGAGCCGTGATATCGCCTCCTTGGGTATTTACCCCGCAGTTGATCCGCTCGATTCTACTTCGCGCCAACTGGATCCGATGGTATTGGGTCAAGAACACTATGACGTAGCCCGCGGCGTACAATCTACCCTGCAAAAATACAAAGAATTGCGCGATATTATTGCCATTCTGGGTATGGACGAATTGTCAGACGAAGATAAACTGACCGTGATGCGTGCGCGTAAGATTCAACGCTTCCTGTCGCAACCGTTCCACGTTGCCGAAGTATTTACCGGCTCTCCCGGCAAATATGTATCGCTGCGTGACACCATTGCCGGCTTTAAAGCTATCTTGAACGGTGAATACGACCATCTGCCTGAACAAGCTTTCTATATGGTAGGCGGTATCGAAGAAGCGGTCGAGAAAGCGAAAACCTTAAACTAAGGAGGTCGGCATGAGCATCATGCGAGTTGAAGTGGTAAGTAGCGAGCAGAACATCTATTCAGGCGAAGCCAGTTTTGTAGTGGTTCCGACTGTTCAAGGTGAGCTCGGTATTTATCCGCGACACGAGCCGATTATGAGTTTGGTACGTCCCGGTGCATTGCGTTTGACCGTGCCGGGCGAAGCCGAAGAAGTGCTTGTTGCCGTGTCCGGCGGAGTGCTGGAAGTGCAGCCCAACCAACTTACTGTGTTGGCAGATGTTGCCGTACGCAGTTCCGAGATGGATCGGGAGCGCGCGGAAGCTGCCAAGAAAGCGGCGGAAACCGGTATTTCTCAAGCCAAAGACGATAAATCGCTGGCTGAAGCACACAAAGCCTTGGCCGCAGCGATTGCCCAGCTCAAAACCTTGGATTATCTTCGTTCGCACAAAAACAAATAAGCAGTTTTGCTTTACAAAAAGCACGGTTGATTACCGTGCTTTTTATTTTTTCATGATGGATGATTTTGAGAAGAACGGAATCTTTAGGTAACAAATGCTATAGAAAAGTTTTAAATGATTTTTTTATTGCGCATAATTTTGCTTTTCTGATTCGGCGATAAAGGTTGTTTACTGAATACGGTTTTTATAGGATAAAGCAAATCTTTTGGTAAGGATCTATCGTATTTTAAAGTGGTGTTAATGTCGTCTGAATGTATTTAAGACGACTTTTTTGTTTTTAAGGACACCTATTTGCCTATTCTAATAATGAATAAAGTTTGGCTATTTGGGAAGATTGCCATTATATCTGAAATTAAAAAACAACAAATTTTAGAGACAAAAGGTTTTTATTTTGCATAAGCGGTATTTTTATTGTAAAAAATGCCATTTAGGTTATAATTTTAAAATACATTATCATAAATTGATGTGTAACCTATTACGAAAAAATAAATATTTTATATTGCGGATAATTTGTCATGAACTTTGATTTCATATTTGGGGATGGTGTATCAGGTATGGCGGGATATAGCCTGATACTGATTTTGGCTGCGCTTGTCAGTAAGCAAGATTCAGTAAAACGGTTTATCAGCCGTTTTGCTGTTAATGTGCGTGCTCAATGCTACTTGGATGAAAATTCATATCATGTTTTCCGTCATCTTGATATACGTATTTCAGGAACACATGAACAAATTGATTATGTTTACGTTTCACGATTCGGTATTTTTATCGTATCTACACCGAATTACCAAGGCCGTATTTGGGGGGATAACGGAGATGGGATGTGGACGCAGAAATTCCATAGAACCAAGATGCTTTTCCCTAATCCATTGGCACAGAATCAACGCTATATCCAAGCTTTAGTGCGGCAGCTTGATTTAAGCCCGCGTTTGTTTTACTCGGTTGTCGTATTTTCGGGAAATTGCCAATTCCAAACTATGATGCCGGATAATGTCATTGAATCTACAGAATTCAATGAATACATTGCACAATATAGCGAAGTCGTTTTAAATGATGACAAAGTTGCTGAAATCAAAGAAATTTTAGAGAGTAATGAATTTGATAATGTGTTTGGTCAAAATGGTTCTCGATCACACGCTTAATAAAGTATAGTGGATTAACTTTAAACCAGTACGGCGTTGCCTCGCCCTTAGCTCAAAGAGAACGATTCTCTAAGGTGCTGAAGCACCAAGTGAATCGGTTCCGTACTATCTGTACTGTCTGCGGCTTCGTCGCCTTGTCCTGATTTAAATTTAATCCACTATAGATCAGAAAATTTGTAGGTAATACAGCAGTTTTTGAAATTATAGGTTGAACATAAAAGGTCGTCTGAAACCTGAAGCGGTTTTCAGACGACCTTTTGTTTGAGCGTATCGTTATCAGCGTTTGACGCCGCTGAGCCTTGCCCAGCCTTCGTCGATTTCGGCGGGTTCGATGTCGAACCATTGGCGGTAAATGCCGCTGAGTTCTTCGACTTGCTCGTCCAGCAGACCGGACAACACGATGCGGCCGCCTTGTTTGGTGCGGGCGGCGAGCATTTCGCTGAGCATGCGAAGGGGGTTGGCGAGAATGTTGGCGACGACGATGTCGAATTGTCCTTGCGGCAAACCGTCGGGCAGGTAGAACTGTGCATCGACGTTGTTTTGTGCGGCGTTGTCCTTGCTGGCGCGGATGGCTTGTTCGTCAATATCGACGCCGACGGCAGAACCTGCGCCGAGCTTGAGGGCGGCGATGGTCAGGATGCCTGAGCCGCAGCCGTAGTCGAGGACGCTTTCGCCGCCTTTGAGTTGTGTGTCCAGCCACTTGAGGCAGAGACGGGTGGTCGGATGGCTGCCGGTACCGAAGGCAAGGCCGGGGTCGAGCTGGAGGTTGACGGCGTTGCTGTTGGGCGCTTCGTGCCAAGAGGGGGTAATCCACAGGCGTTCGGAAATTTGGATGGGGTCGAACTGCGCTTGGGTCAGGCGCACCCAGTCTTGGTCGGCGAGGATTTCGCTGGTGTATGCCAAGTCTTTCAGTCCGCATGCTTGGCTGGCAGCTTGAATCATGGCTGCGGCATCGTCGTTTTCGCCGAACAAGGCGATGACTTTGCTTTGCTGCCAGATTTGTTCGGTCGGCATACCGGGTTCGCCGAAGATGGCTTGTTCGTTTTCGGTGCCTGCGTAGGCGTCTTCGATGGCGGCGGAGAGTGCGCCGTTTTCCATCAGGGCGTCGGCGAGGCGTTCGGCGACGGCGTCGTTGACGTTGATGGTGATTTGTTGATAGGACATGGTGGGCTTTCTCGGTGGGGTCGTCTGAAATTAGGAAATGGCGGTCAAATACGCGATGTTGGTCGTTTGCGGTATGTTTCGGCTATTGGCGTAACAGTGTGATTGAATCGTTTTTCTGCCTGAACACGTTTTTTTCTTGCGTGAAATGGCGGCGGACAGGCTTACTCAGTCATAATTATAGGCTTGTCAGCAATCGCTGATGTACACCCGAAATCAGGTTTCAATTTGTCTGAAAAAAGGTCGTCTGAAAGCCATGCGGTTTTTCAGACGACCTTCGACTATCCAAGCGGGACGGTTTTATTTGTCCTGTTTGGCTTTGCGTTCTTCCAGCCAGTGTTCCAGATAATGGATGCTGACGCCGCCTTTTTCAAAACCGGGGTCGCTGAACAAATCGCGGTGCAGCGGTGTATTGGTTTTGATACCGGTTACGGCAAGCTCGGCGAGGGCGACGCGCATTTTTGCCATTGCCTGCTCGCGGGTTTTACCGATGACGCAGACTTTGCCGATCAGGCTGTCGTAGTACGGCGGGATGCGGTAGCCTTGGTAAATATGGCTGTCCACGCGGATACCGAAGCCGCCGGGCAGGTGGCAGCTTTCAATCAGACCGGGGCTGGGGATGAAGTTGTACGGGTCTTCGGCATTGATGCGGCACTCGAAAGCATGGCCTTCGATGTGGATGTCTTTTTGTTTGTATTGCAAAGGCAGACCGCCGGCAATGCGGATTTGTTCCTGTACGATGTCCACGCCGGTAATCAGCTCGGTAACGGGGTGTTCGACTTGGACGCGGGTGTTCATTTCGATAAAGAAAAACTCGCCGTTTTCATACAGGAATTCAAACGTACCTGCGCCACGGTAGCCGATGCGTTTGCAGGCATCGGTACAGGCTTTGCCGATTTTTTCGCGGGCTTTTTCGTCGATGAAGGGAGCGGGTGCTTCTTCGATGACTTTTTGGTGGCGGCGCTGCATGGAGCAATCGCGCTCGGCAAGGTAGATGGCGTTGCCGTGTTCGTCGGCGAGCACTTGGATTTCGACGTGGCGCGGGCGTTGCAGGTAGCGTTCCATATAGACCATCGGATTGCCGAACGCCGCACCTGCTTCGGCTTTGGTCATTTCGACGGATTTGATCAGGTCTTCTTTTTTCTCGACCACACGCATACCGCGTCCGCCGCCGCCGCCCGATGCTTTGATAATCACGGGATAACCGACTTTATCGGCGGTTTTGAGGATTTCGGCGGGATCGTCGGACAGGGCGCCGTCCGAACCGGGAACGCAGGGTACGCCCGCTTCAATCATCGCGTGTTTGGCGGAAACTTTGTCGCCCATCAGGCGGATGGTTTCGGCTTTGGGGCCGATGAAGATGAAGCCGGATTGTTCGACCTGTTCGGCAAAGTTGGCGTTTTCGGCCAGGAAGCCGTAGCCCGGGTGGATGGCATCCGCGCCGGTAACTTCTGCGGCGGCGATGATGGCGGGGATATTGAGATAGCTTTGTGCGGAAGCGGCAGGGCCGATGCACACGGATTCGTCGGCAAGTTTGACGTGCAGACTGTCTTTGTCGGCTTCGGAATGCACGGCGACGGTGGCGATGCCCATTTCACGGCAGGCACGCAGGACGCGCAGCGCGATTTCGCCTCGGTTGGCGATTAATACTTTTTTCAGCATGATGACCTTTCCTGTGGTTTCAGACGACCTGCTTGTTACCTTTTGCCCAACGCATTGCGGATTTTTTCATCGGTCTTGTATTGGCTCAACGCGTACACCGCCCACATGGCGGCAGGAATCCAGCCGATTAAGGTGAATTGGAGAATCAGGCAGATGATGCCCGCAATCGGACGGCCGATGGTGAAGAATACGGCAAAGGGCAGGAAGATGGCTAACAGCAGGCGCATGGTGGAAATCCTGAGTTGGAAAGCATTTCAGACGACCTCCCCGCAATCCGGAAGGTCGTCTGAAAACGAATTATTCGATGATGAAAAGCGGCTCGCCAAATTCCACAGGCGTACCGTTTTCCACCAGAATCTCTTTAACCGTGCCGGATTTCTCGGCTTCGATTTCATTCATCAACTTCATCGCTTCGATGATACACAGCGTATCGCCGGCTTTGACTTGCTGACCGACTTCGACGAAGGAGGCGGCATTCGGGCCGGGCGCGCGGTAGAACGTACCGACCATAGGCGATTTTTGCGCGTTGGACAGGTCGCGGGCGGCTGGGGCTGCGGGAGCGGGGGCTGCTGCTGCGGCAGGCGCGGCGGCGGGTGCAGAGGCAGGCACCGCTACTTGGGCGGGCGCGGCATAAACGGGAGCCGGAGCGGCGGTGGCGCGGGTGATGCGGACTTTTTCCTCGCCTTCGGTCACTTCGATTTCGGCGATACCTGATTCTTCTACTAAATCAATCAGTTTTTTTAACTTGCGCAAATCCATTTTCGTTCCTTTAGATACGGCCCAAATGTCGTTAAGCGGCCGTGTTTGTTGCGTGATATTTCAGAAAACAACCGGCCTGCGGCAACGGCGCAAACCGGACAGTATTTTGTTCCATAAAGGGGCATTCTCAGGAGTAGAAACCCCGTAAATGAATTTGACTATTTTCCCGAACTTGCCGACAAATGTCTAGCAAAATCTCGAAAAAAGGCGGTTTTTGAACAAAACGGGCAAATTCGGAGATTTCGCCCGAATGCGTATTTTTTCAACGAGTGTTTATTCTAATTTGTTGGTTTATGAAGGGAAAAGGCCGTCTGAAAATTCAGGTGGGGATGCCGATAAACCATTTTGCCCGTTTTCAGACGACCTTTACATTTTGAATTATTCCCCGTCTTTAACCGGATGGTCGGGCAAATACACATCGAAGCGGGTGCTTTTGCCCGTGTATTGGTAGGCGGGTTTTTCGCCGTTGAGAAATTCGCCGAGGCGCGGGCGTTTGACGACGACGCGTTTTTTGGCGATGGCGCGGGCGGCGGCAAGCAGCCCGGCTTCTTCTTGGGCGGCACCGACGACGCTGTGGAAATACGCCATTTCCTTTTTGACGGCGGCGGACTTTTGGCGTTCGGGGTACATGGGGTCGAGATAGACAATGTCGGGGCGCGATTGTGCGGCGAGTTCGCGCATCAATTCGACGGCGTTGCCATAATGGAAAGTCATGCGGCGGGCGATGTCTTGGATTTCAGGCTCTTGCAGCGCGCGTTCGAGGCCGTCGGCGAGCAGGCAGGCAACGGCGGGATGCTGCTCGAAAGTGTGGACGTTCAAACCGAGCGAGGCGAGGACGAAACTGTCGCGCCCGAGTCCGCCGGTGCCATCCCAGACGGTCGGTTTGGCTGTGTGGTTGACCGCTTTGGCAATCAGCTCGCCGCCGCCTTTGGTGCGCCGGTATTGGGCTGCGCCGCCGCCGAAGTCGACGCGGACGCGCCCCTTTTCTCCCGCGCGGCACAAGCTGACGCCCTCCGCATCGGCAAGCAGGTATTCGCCGTTGTCGGGCGGGCAGGGCAGGGTAGGGAGGTCGAATTTCTGCGCCAAACGGCGGGCGTGTTCGGTGGCGGTGTCGGAAAAATAGACGGCGGGTATGGTGTGGGTGTGCAAATCTTTTGGGACAGACATTTTTCAGACGACCTTTGATTATGAATTGTCAACAATATGAACTGTATTTTTATTGAACTATCGAATTTTTCACTGCGATTCATTCTCAGATAACGCTATAATATGCCTAATATTCTTTTGAATCCATCAGCGTTTGTCTTTCCGATGGGCTTTCAGACGACCCTCCTCTTTTTCTTCTCCATTCAGTAAAGGAAAATCATGAGCTTCAAAACCGATGCCGAAATCGCCCAATCCTCCACCATGCGTCCGATTGGCGAAATTGCCGCCAAGCTGGGTTTGAACGTTGACAATATCGAACCCTACGGCCATTACAAAGCTAAAATCAACCCCGCCGAAGCGTTCAAACTGCCGCAAAAACAAGGCCGTCTGATTTTGGTTACCGCCATCAACCCGACTCCGGCGGGCGAAGGCAAAACCACCGTGACCATCGGTTTGGCGGACGCGTTGCGCCACATCGGCAAAGATTCTGTTATCGCCCTGCGCGAACCTTCTTTGGGGCCTGTGTTCGGCGTCAAAGGCGGCGCGGCGGGCGGCGGCTATGCCCAAGTTTTGCCGATGGAAGACATCAACCTGCACTTCACCGGCGACTTCCACGCCATCGGCGCGGCGAATAACTTGCTCGCCGCCATGCTTGACAACCACATCTACCAAGGCAACGAGTTGAACATCGACCCCAAACGCGTGCTGTGGCGTCGCGTGGTCGATATGAACGACCGCCAGTTGCGCAACATCATCGACGGCATGGGCAAACCCGTTGACGGCGTGATTCGTCCCGACGGCTTCGACATCACCGTCGCCTCCGAAGTGATGGCGGTATTCTGCCTCGCCAAAGACATCAGCGATTTGAAAGAGCGTTTGGGCAACATCCTCGTCGCCTACGCTAAAGACGGCAGCCCCGTTTACGCCAAAGATTTGAAAGCCCACGGCGCGATGGCGGCATTGCTCAAAGACGCCATCAAGCCCAACTTGGTGCAAACCATCGAAGGCACGCCCGCCTTCGTACACGGCGGCCCCTTCGCCAACATCGCCCACGGCTGCAACTCCGTTACCGCCACCCGACTGGCGAAACACCTTGCCGATTACGCCGTGACCGAAGCAGGCTTCGGCGCGGATTTGGGTGCGGAAAAATTCTGCGACATCAAATGCCGCCTTGCCGGCTTGAAACCCGACGCGGCCGTCGTCGTCGCCACCGTCCGCGCCTTGAAATACAACGGCGGCGTAGAACGCGCCAACCTCGGCGAGGAAAACCTCGAAGCCTTGGCAAAAGGCCTGCCCAATCTGCTGAAACACATTTCCAACCTGAAAAACGTATTCGGCCTGCCCGTCGTCGTCGCCATCAACCGCTTCGTGTCCGACTCCGATGCCGAGTTGGCCATGATTGAAAAAGCCTGCGCCGAACACGGTGTCGAAGTTTCCCTGACCGAAGTGTGGGGCAAAGGCGGCGCGGGCGGCGCGGATTTGGCGCGCAAAGTCGTCAACGCCATCGACAACCAACCTAATAACTTCGGCTTCGCCTACGATGTCGAGTTGAGCATCAAAGACAAAATCCGCGCCATCGCCCAAAAAGTGTACGGCGCGGAAGACGTCGATTTCAGCGCGGAAGCCGCCGCCGAAATCGCCTCGCTGGAAAAACTGGGCTTGGACAAAATGCCCGTCTGCATGGCGAAAACGCAATATTCCCTCAGCGACAACGCCAAACTCTTGGGCTGCCCCGAAGGCTTCCGCATCACCGTGCGCGGCATCACCGTTTCCGCCGGCGCAGGCTTCATCGTTGCCCTGTGCGGCAACATGATGAAAATGCCCGGCCTGCCCAAAGTCCCCGCCGCCGAGAAAATCGACGTAGACGCAGACGGCGTGATCCACGGCTTGTTCTGATTTGAATCGGCAGTGAAATAAAACGGCAAAGAGGTCGTCTGAAAACGGGTTTCAGACGACCTTTTATTATTTGAAACGGTTTAAACTCAACCGCGACAACCCGTAGCGCGGGCTTTGCCCGCGAATCTTCCTCTGATGAAAATAGTCGTCTGAAACGATAGAGCAAACCCGCCACATTCGTTTTCAGACGACTATTTTTATGGTTTTTCATCTTAATTCTGCTTTTGTAAATACGTTTGTTTTTATAGTGAATCTGTCTTTTCAGACGACCTCCCACCCTATCAACCGCCCGCCCATCCCGCACCACTGCCCCGCCCGTCCGAAACGCGTTATACTTCCCAATTAACCGTCCGACCCACCCGCTTCAGGAGAACACCATGCCCGAACAAAACCGCATCCTCTGCCGCGAACTGAGCCTGCTTGCTTTCAATCGCCGCGTTTTGGCGCAGGCGCAGGATGAAAACGTGCCGCTTTTGGAACGTTTGCGGTTTTTGTGCATCGTCTCTTCCAATCTCGACGAATTTTTCGAGGTACGCATGGCATGGCTCAAACGTGCGCAAAAAATGAATCCGCACGAGCGTTTGGACAACGGCACCACGCCGTCCGAAACCATCGCCGCCGTCGCCGCCGAAGCGCACGCTCTAATACAGGAGCAATACCGCCTGTTCAACGAAGTCTTGCAGCCCGAGTTGAGCAAACAAGGCATCCATTTCTACCGCCGCCGCAACTGGACGGCAGGGCAGCAGAAATGGATCGAGCAGTATTTCGACGCCGAACTGCTGCCCATCCTTACCCCCATCGGACTCGACCCGTCGCACCCCTTCCCGCGGCCCTTGAACAAATCTCTCAATTTCGCCGTCGAGCTTGAAGGTACGGACGCGTTCGGCCGCCCTTCCGGCATGGCGATTGTACAAGCCCCGCGCATCCTGCCGCGCGTCGTCCCCCTGCCCGCCGAATTGTGCGAAGGCGGCAGCGGCTTCGTCTTCCTTTCCTCCATCCTGCACGCCCACGTCGGCAAACTCTTCCCCGGCATGACGGTCAAAGGCTGCCACCAGTTCCGCCTCACCCGCGACAGCGATCTGACCGTCGATGAAGAAGACCTCAAAAACCTGCGCGCCGCCATTCAAAACGAATTGCACGACCGCGAATACGGCGACGGCGTGCGCCTCGAAGTCGCCGACACCTGCCCGCCCCACATCCACGACTTCCTGCTCGCCCAGTTCAAACTCACCCCCGCCGAGCTTTACCAAGTCAAAGGCCCGGTCAACCTCGTGCGCCTCAATGCCGTGCCCGATTTGGTTGACCGTCCCGATCTCAAGTTTCCCGCACGCGGGGCAGGTCGTCTGAAAGCATTGCGCAAGAACGGCTCCATTTTCAAACTGGCGAAACAGTCGCCCATCCTGCTGCATCATCCGTATCAGTCCTTCGACCCCGTCGTCCACATGATACGCGAAGCCGCCGCCGACCCCGCCGTCCTTGCCGTCAAAATGACCATCTACCGTACCGGCAGCAATTCCGAACTCGTCCGCGCCCTGATGAAAGCCGCCCTTGCCGGCAAACAAGTCACCGTCGTCGTCGAACTCATGGCGCGTTTTGACGAAGCCAACAACGTCAACTGGGCGCAACAGCTTGAAAACGCAGGCGCGCACGTCGTTTATGGCGTATTCGGCTACAAAATCCACGCCAAAATGGCACTCGTCATCCGCCGCGAAAACGGCGCGCTCAAACGCTACGCCCACCTCGGCACCGGCAACTACCACCAAGGCACATCGCGCATTTACACCGACTTCGGCATCATCACCGCCGACGACCAAATCACCGCCGACGTGAACACCATCTTTATGGAAATCACAGGCTTGGGCAAACCGGGTCGTCTGAACAAGCTCTACCAAAGCCCGTTTACCCTGCACAAAATGGTTATCGACCGCATCGAGCGCGAAATCCAACACGCCAAAGCAGGCAAACCCGCCCGCATCCGCGCCAAAATGAATTCGCTGATTGAGCCGAGCGTCATCGACGCCCTCTACCGCGCCAGCAGCGCAGGCGTGCAAATCGACCTCATCGTGCGCGGCATGTGTACCCTGCGCCCCGGCGTCAAAGGCCTGTCCGAAAACATCCGCGTCCGCTCCATCATCGGCAGACAGCTCGAACACTCGCGCGTGTACTGCTTCCACAACAACGGCGCGGACGACACCTTCATCTCAAGCGCCGACTGGATGGGGCGCAACTTCTTCCGCCGCATCGAAGTCGCCACCCCGATTTTCACGCCCGAACTCAAAGCCCGCGTCATCCGCGAAGGCATCGAAATGGCGCTGCAAGACAACACTCGCGCCTGGCTGATGCAGCCTGACGGCAGCTACATCCGCGCCCGCCCCGAAAACGGCGAACCCGCATTCAGCCTGCAAGAAAGCTTGTGGGAAATGTATGGCAGATAAAGCGAGGGCGGTATTAAAATGAAGGCCGTCTTTGAATATTTCATGAAGGCAGAAGGATTCGAACCGTGCCTGCACGGCAATAACGGAATGGGTGATTTTTAGGTTCATACACTATAAAAGGTCGTCTGAAATACTTAAAGATAGGGTTTCAGACGACCTATCCACACCCAGCCGTAGCGTGGGCTTCGCCCACGAAAAAAACAATACTATTTATCGCCCGACTCGGAAACCAAGCCATCGATTTCATGGGCAAAGCCCACGCTACGATCCGCGGCAGGTATCGCAGTGCTCTACCCGCCACCCCGCCGAATTTATAGTGGATTAACTTTAAATCAGGACAAGGCGACGAAGCCGCAGACAGTACAGATAGTACGGTAAGGCGAGGCAACACCGTACTGGTTTAAAATTAATCTACTATACCTGTCAAGGAAGTTTTTTGTGGTACTCAGTGAGAAAGTTCTTTGCTTCTCTTAGACTCACGTTACTCCACCATAAAAGTTAAAAAGGTCGTCTGAAACCCGTAATCACATGGGTTTCAGACGACCTTTTATCTTTCCCGTCCGCTTTTCAGACGACCTCACAGCAAGAACATTGTCGCCAGCCCCAAGAAAATCAGAAAACCGCCGGAATCCGTTACCGCCGTAATCAGCACCGAGCTGCCCAAGGCGGGGTCGCGTCCGAATTTATCCATGATGACTGGGATGAGTACGCCGACCGAAGCGGCAAGCAAGAGGTTCAGCGTCATTGCGGCGACCATCACCAAGCCGATGCCGATGCTGCCGTACAGCAGCCATGACACCACGCCCATGACCGTTCCCCAGATGATGCCGTTGACCAAAGCGACGCCGACTTCTTTTTTCAACAACCGCCCTGCCTGCATCCCTGTCAACTGCCCCATCGCCATCGCGCGGACAATCATGGTGATGGTTTGGTTGCCGGAGTTGCCGCCGATACCGGCGACGATGGGCATCAGCGCGGCGAGTGCGACGATTTTCTCGATACTGCCTTCAAACGCGCCGATAACGCGGCTGGCGAGAAAGGCGGTGCAGAGGTTGACGGCAAGCCACATCCAGCGGTTTTTTACCGAATCCCAGACGGGCGCAAACAAATCTTCCTCTTCCTGCAAACCCGCCATGTTCAACATATCCGCTTCCGATTCTTCACGGATAACGTCCACCATCTCGTCGATGGTAATCCTGCCGATGAGCTTTTTGTTTTCATCGACCACGGGCGCGGTAACCAAGTCATAACGTTCAAACGCCTGCGCCGCCTCTTCCACATCGTCTTCGGGACGGAAGCGCACGACTTCGGTCGCCATCACGTCCGCCACCAAATCTTCGGGATCAGCGACCAAAAGTTTGCGGATGGGCAGCACGCCTTGCAGGATGTCGTTTTCATCGACCACAAAAATCTTATCGGTATGGTCAGGCAGGCTCTCGAAGCGGCGCAGATAACGCAGCACCACTTCACAAGTAACGTCGGCGCGGATGCTGACCAACTCGAAGTCCATAATCGCACCGACTTGGTTGTCTTCATACGACATCGCCGCCTTGACTTGGGCGCGCTCTTCCTCGTCGCGCGTCTGCAAGGCTTCATAGACCACCTGGTGCGGCAAATCGCCCGCCAGCTCCGCCAGCTCGTCTGCGTCCAAATCATCGACCGCCGCCAACAGCTCATCTTTGTCCATCGACTCGATCAGCGTTTCGCGCACCGCATCGGAGACTTCCAGCAACACTTCGCCGTCGTCTTCAGGCGTAACCAGAAGCCAGACGATATTACGTTCGCGCGGCGGCAACGATTCCAACACCGCCGCCACGTCGGCAGGGTGCAGCTCGTTCAAAAGGACGGTCAGCTCAGTAAATTTGTCGCGCAACGCCTCGTCCTCAATCGGCACGCCTTCCTCAATTTGCGGGAAGGCGGGCGAAAGAATTTCGCACAGCGCGTGGATACGGTCGAAATCGGCGGAAACGCGCTCTACGTCGCTTTCGATACCGTCGTTTTCAAGGTTCGGAGGGGTTTGTTCGATGCTCATAAATGCTCCGCCCGCCGGATGCGGGAGGGCATTTCGGCGGGATGGTTATCGTGTATTTCGGGATAAACCGGAAGGGAAGTTCAGTAAAAACGAACTGGGAAGGTCCATAATAAAAGCCTGCTGATTCAGGCGTCGTGTTGGAAACGGAGCGTATTTTACCCTGTTTTAGGGCGGTTTACTATTTTAAACGGTGAATTGAAAAAGGTCGTCTGAAAACTGTCTGTGGGGATTTTTCTCTTTTTCGGGCAAAAGGCAGGGAATGTATTCTGTAAATAGGGGAAAAGAAAGTTTGCCGTTATGTTTGATGTAAGACAGGTTTGGGACGTGCAACGGTTGTCTGTTTGCCGCCGTCGTGGATAGAATGGGGAAATTTTGCGTACGGGCAACATGACGCTTTCCCGTGCTTATCAGAACTACGCTTTCAGACGACCCCTTCCTTAATTTTTCGAACGCCCGATTGTAAAGATAAATGAACGAATAGGGCTGGTTTGGGTCAATGCTTAAATGGTTTTATTGCTTTCTTTACAAAAAAACGAAAGGACTACCTCATGTCGGACAATACGCAACCTACGCGGCAGGGCTTGCCCTCGCTGCCGAAAAGCACGATTTGGATGCTCAGTTTCGGTTTTCTCGGCGTTCAGACGGCCTTTACCCTGCAAAGCTCGCAGATGAGCCGCATCTTCCAGACGCTCGGTGCCGACCCGCACAGCCTCGGCTGGTTCTTTATCCTGCCGCCGTTGGCGGGGATGCTGGTGCAGCCGATTGTCGGTTATTACTCCGACCGCACATGGAAGCCGCGCTTGGGCGGCCGCCGTCTGCCGTATCTGCTTTACGGCACGCTGATTGCGGTCATTGTGATGATTCTGATGCCGAACTCGGGCAGCTTCGGTTTCGGTTATGCGTCGCTGGCGGCTTTGTCGTTCGGCGCGCTGATGATTGCGCTGTTGGACGTGTCGTCGAATATGGCGATGCAGCCGTTTAAGATGATGGTTGGCGACATGGTCAATGAGGAGCAGAAAAGCTACGCCTACGGGATTCAGAGCTTCTTGGCGAATACGGGCGCGGTTTTGGCGGCGATTCTGCCGTTTGTGTTTGCGTATATCGGTTTGGCGAACACTGCCGAGAAAGGCGTCGTGCCGCAGACCGTGGTCGTGGCGTTTTATGTGGGTGCGGCGTTGCTGGTGATTACCAGCGCGTTCACGATTTTCAAAGTGAAGGAATACGATCCGGAGACCTACGCCCGCTACCACGGCATAGATGTGGCGGCGAATCAGGAAAAGACCAACTGGATCGAACTCTTGAAAACCGCGCCTAAGGCGTTTTGGACGGTTACTTTGGTGCAGTTTTTCTGCTGGTTCGCCTTCCAATATATGTGGATTTATTCCACAGGCGCGATTGCGGAAAACGTCTGGCATGCGACCAATGCGTCTTCCGTAGGCTATCAGGAAGCGGGCAACTGGTATGGTGTATTGGCGGCGGTGCAGTCGGTTGCGGCGGTGATTTGTTCGTTTGTATTGGCAAAAATCCCCAACCGATACCATAAGGCGGGTTATTTCAGCTGTCTGGCTTTGGGCGCACTCGGCTTTTTCTCCGTTTGCTACATCAGTAACCAATACGCGCTGGTGTTGTCTTACACCTTAATCGGCATCGCTTGGGCGGGCATCATCACTTATCCGCTGACGATTGTGACCAACGCCTTGTCGGGCAAACACATGGGCACTTACTTGGGCTTGTTCAACGGCTCCATCTGTATGCCCCAAATCGTCGCTTCGCTGTCGACCGTCAAATTGTTCCCGATGCTGGGCGAGTTGCAGGCCAATATGTTCTTGGTAGGGGGCGTCGCCCTGCTGCTGGGCGCGTTTTCCGTGTTCCTGATTAAAGAAACACGCGGCGGCGCATAATTTTCTTCATTTATCGGCAGGAGGGTCGTCTGAAACTTCTGCCGACGCTTTATCCGATTGAATAAGACGAACCGTATTCCAAAACGGTTTGCCATAAAACCATCAAAACAGGAGCTTTACGATGTATACAAGAATCATGGAAATCAGCCCTTGGACGCTGCGTTCGGCAAAACTGGAAAAAGAACACAAACGGCTGCAAGAGAGCCTGACCAGCTTGGGCAACGGCTATATGGGTATGCGCGGCAGCTTTGAAGAAACCTATTCCGCCGACAGCCACTTGGGCACCTACATCGCCGGCGTGTGGTTCCCCGACAAAACCCGCGTCGGCTGGTGGAAAAACGGCTACCCCAAATATTTCGGCAAAGCCATCAACGCGCTCAATTTCAGCAAAGTCAAAATCTTTGTCGACGGGCAGGAAGTGGATTTGGCGAAAAATGACGTTACCGACTTCTCCGTCGAACTCGATATGCAGCACGGCGTGTTGCGCCGCTCGTTCACCGTATTCGGCGTGCGTTTCGATGTGTGCAAATTCCTGTCCGTCGCGCAAAAAGAGCTGGCGGTCATCCGCTGGGAAGCCGTATCCGTCGACGGCAAAACCCACCAAGTCCGCATCGATTCCATCATCGACGCCGACGTGAAAAACGAAGACTCCAACTACGAAGAAAAATTCTGGCAGGTATTGGACAAAGGCGTTTCAGACGACCGCTCCTACATTGCCACCCAAACCGTCGCCAATCCCTTCGGCGTAGAGCAATTCATCGTCAACGCCGAGCAAACCTTCGCCGGCAGCTTCAAAGCCCTCGGCGGCAGCCAAACCGACTGGCAGGTCTCCAATTCTTTTGAAGCCGAAGTCGGCAGTACGCCCGAAACCTTTGAAAAACGCGTGATTGTTACCACCAGTCGCGATTATCAGGGCTTGGAAGCAGTGAAAGCCGCCGGCCGCGCCTTGTCGGAAAAAATTGCAGGCGTTGCGTTTGAAACCTTGCTGGACGCGCACAAAGCAGGCTGGCTGCACCGTTGGGAAATCGCCGACGTGGTTATCGAAGGCAGCGACGAAGCGCAGCAGGGCATCCGCTTCAACCTGTTCCAACTGTTCTCCACCTACTACGGCGAAGACGCACGCCTGAACATCGGCCCGAAAGGCTTTACCGGCGAAAAATACGGCGGCGCGACCTATTGGGACACCGAAGCCTACGCCGTGCCGCTTTACCTCGCACTGGCGGAACCCGAAGTTACCCGCAACCTGCTGCAATACCGCCGCAACCAGCTGCCGCAGGCGCAACACAACGCGCGCGAACAGGGCTTGGCGGGCGCACTCTATCCGATGGTAACGTTTACGGGCATCGAGTGCCACAACGAATGGGAAATTACCTTCGAGGAAATCCACCGCAACGGCGCGATTCCTTACGCCATCTACAACTACACCAACTACACCGGCGACGAAAGCTATCTTGCCAAAGAAGGCTTGGAAGTCTTGGTCGAAGTGTCCCGCTTCTGGGCGGACCGCGTCCACTTCTCCAAACGCAACGGCAAATACATGATTCACGGTGTAACCGGCCCGAACGAATACGAAAACAACATCAACAACAACTGGTACACCAACACCCTCGCCGCATGGGTATTGGACTACACCCGCGAAGCCTTGGCGAAATATCCGCGTCCGGATTTGAATGTGAGTGCCGCCGAGCTGGAAAAATGGGCGGACATCAGCGCCAATATGTACCGTCCGCATGACGAAGAACTCGGCGTATTCGTGCAACACGACGGCTTCCTCGACAAAGACATCCGCCCCGTGTCCGCGCTTTCGCCCGACGATTTGCCGCTCAACCAGAAATGGTCGTGGGACAAAATCTTGCGTTCTCCCTTCATCAAACAGGCGGACGTATTGCAAGGCATCTACTTCTTCGGCGACCGTTTCAATATCGACGAAAAACGCCGCAACTTCGACTTCTACGAACCGATGACCGTGCACGAAAGCTCGTTGTCGCCTTGTATCCACGCCATCCTCGCCGCCGAACTGGGCAAAGAAGAAAAAGCCGTGGAAATGTACCAGCGCACTGCCCGACTGGACTTGGACAACTACAACAACGACACCGAAGACGGCCTGCACATCACCTCCATGACCGGCTCGTGGCTCGCCATCGTCCAAGGTTTCGCCCAAATGAAAACCTGGGGCGGCAAACTCAGCTTCGCCCCGTTCCTGCCGAGTGCGTGGACAGGCTACGCCTTCCACATCAACTACCGCGGCCGTCTGATTAAAGTCGCTGTCGGCAAAGAAAACGTCGTCTTCACCCTGCTCAAAGGAGAGCCGCTCGAATTGCAGGTGTACGGCAAAGACATCACGCTCAACGGCAGCCACACCGTCGCGTTGGAAAAATAAGGAGGGCGCAAAATGACTTTCACCGCAGTCCTGTTTGACCTCGACGGCGTCATCACCGACACCGCCGAATACCACTACCGCGCATGGAAAAAGCTCGCCGAAGAACTGGGCATCAGTATCGACCGCAAGTTTAACGAGCAGCTCAAAGGCGTGTCGCGCGACGATTCGCTCAAACGCATCCTCGCGCACGGCGGCAAAACCATCAGCGAAGCCGAGTTCGCCGAACTGACCCGCCGCAAAAACGACAACTACGTCGAGATGATTCAGGCGGTCAAACCCGAAGACGTGTACCCCGGCATTTTGCCGCTGCTGGAAGCATTGAGGGCGAACGGCAAAAAAATCGCCCTTGCGTCCGCCAGTAAAAACGGTCCGTTCCTGCTGGAACGCATGGGGCTGACCCACTTCTTCGACGCCGTCGCCGACCCTGCCGCCGTCGCGCATTCCAAACCCGCCCCCGACATCTTCCTCGCCGCCGCCGAGGGCGTGGGCGCGGACATCCGCCGCTGCATCGGCATTGAAGACGCCGCCGCCGGCGTCGCCGCCATCAAAGCCTCAGGCGCCTTGCCCATAGGCGTGGGCAAAGCCGAAGACTTGGGCAGCGACATCGCGCTGGTCTCCGGCACCGCCGAGCTGACCTACGCCTACCTGCAAAACGTGTGGGCACAGTCGGGCAGGTAAAACGCGTCAGGTAAAGTTGTTAAGGAAGTAAAAAGGTCGTCTGAAAACCTGAATTTTGGTTTTCAGACGACCTTTCTCATTGGAAAAATATAGTGGATTAAATTTAAATCAGGACAAGGCGACGAAGCCGCAGACAGTACAGATAGTACGGTAAGGCGAGGCAACGCCGTACTGGTTTAAAGTTTAAGCCACTATATTTCTAGCGTTTCAAAGCCAATGTCAATACGCCCGCCGTAACCAGCCCCAGCCCAATCCATTCCTGAGTGCTGGGGCGTTCGTCCAAAAAGACCACCGCCATCAGCGCAACCAATACCAAGCTGAATTTATCGACGGGGGCGACTTGCGAAGCGTTGCCCAGTTGTAGGGCTTTGAAGTAGGCGAGCCAAGATGCGCCGGTGGCGAGGCCGGAGAGAATCAGGAAAGTCCAATTTCTTCCTGTAAACCCGTTCACACCCTGCCATTTGCCGGTATAGGTCAGGAACAAGACCAGCGCGGCAAGGATGACCAGCGTGCGGATGAAAGTGGCGAAATCTGAATCGATGCCCTGCAAACCCATTTTGGCGAAAATCGCCGTCAACGAGGCGAAACCTGCGGAAGCCAATGCCCAAAAAAGCCATGCGTTGCCGCTCATGTTTTTCCTTTCTGAATCAAAATCCGATCTTATGGGGGATGGGAGAGATACTATTTGACGTCCCCATATTATATCCATCCGATGATGCGAATGTTTCCCATCATACCACCGGATAGGATTGCTTTAAACGGAAAAGGCCGAATCCCTGACTTCGGGTTCGACCATTTTGACGGTGAGAGATTATCTGAAATTTTATCGGCGGTATTGGGCGGAATCTATTTTCAGACGACCTAATTGTCTATCAGATAACTTTTTCTTTAAATTCGGGCTTTTTGTCGATAAAGCCGTCAATCGGCGCATAGCCGAGGAAGTCGGCGTTTTCATCCATGACGACAATCCAGTTTTTGATTTTCCCGCTGGTAAGCGGCAGGAAAAACAGAGGTTTGTCGGCTTGTTTGACGGAGGTGGCTTTGAGGATGTCCGCTTCGCTCATGTTTCGGGCAATGGCAAGTTCTGCCAAAGGTTTCATCGCACTGCGGATTTTCGCACGTTCTGCAGGACTGTCGGGCTGCCACCAATTCGGGCGCATACTCGGTTCTATGCCTTTGAGGGAAAGGCTGAGGCTTTCGTTGGCTTCTTCGACGGTTGCGGGATCGCGCAGGCTGACGCGTTCGATGCCGAACCACGGCAGTTGACGCATTTTTTCGGGGGCTTTGGCTAAATCCGCTTCGTCGATTTCAGCGGCGGTAACAATGTTGATACGGTCTTTTTCAAAGGCTGCAACGACGGGGCGCGCTAAGGAAACGCTGTGCAAGCCGTAAATCAGAGCGGCGAGCTGGATGATGCCGACCAAAGAAAAGTCGGTAATGCGTTCGCGCAGTTTTTTCTTGGGGCTGGCGAGAACCAGTGTCAGAAGGGGGCCGCAGACAATATCGACCGAGACGACGAGTGTGTACAAATTCAATCCGCCCGTCAGTTCTGAGTAGGGGTAGGGATACCAGACGGCGAAGACCAAAAGTGCCGCGAGGCCTGCAAGTATCAGGCTGACGACAAGATGCCAGCCCGCGTTTTTGAGGGCAAAACGCCAACGGGAGGGAGTTTGGGTATTTTCCATTTGTTATTTCCGTAATGTAATTATTGAGGGAATTATTTTTGAAGGTCGGTATTATATATGAATATGACCGACAACATAGAGTTTCATGGTGCAAAACGTGAGGGATGTGGTGTGGCAGCAAAAAAGTTGAATAAAGTTGAATAAAAAGGTCGTCTGAAAACGGATTTGGGTTTTCAGACGACCTTTTATAGTGGATTAACTTTAAACCAGTACGGCGTTGCCTCGCCCTTAGCTCAAAGAGAACGATTCTCTAAGGTGCTGAAGCACCAAGTGAATCGGTTCCGTACTATCTGTACTGTCTGCGGCTTCGTCGCCTTGTCCTGATTTTTGTTAATCCACTATAGTTTTTGGGGCTTACAGACCGAATAGGGCGGTGTCGCCTTTGCCCTGGCGGATGAGTTCCGTGCCGTCGGTCATGTCGATGACGGTGGTCGGCTCGGTGCCGCACCAGCCGCCGTCAATCACCAAATCGACGCTGTGTTCGAGACGGTCGCGGATTTCGTAAGGGTCGGTCAGCGGCTCGTCGTCTTCAGGCAGCATCAGGGTGCAACTGAGCAGCGGCTCGCCCAATTCCTGCAACAGGCTCAAGGCGATGTTGTTGTCGGGCACGCGCAGGCCTATGGTTTTGCGTTTCGGGTGCAGCGTGCGGTTGGGGACTTCTTTGGTCGCTTGCAGGATGAAGGTGTAGCTGCCGGGGGTGGCGGCTTTGAGCTGGCGGAATTGGGCGTTGTCGACTTTGGCGTAAGTGCCCAATTCGCTCAAATCGGCGCACATGAGGGTCAGGTGGTGTTTCAAGTCGATTTTGCGGATGGCGAGGATGCGTTCCATCGCGGCTTTGTCGCCGAGTTTGCAGCCGAGCGCGTAGCAGGAGTCGGTGGGGTATACGATGACTCCGCCGCTGCGGACGATGTCGGCGGCTTGTTTGATCAGGCGTTCCTGCGGGTTGTCAGGGTGGATGGCGAAGAATTGTGCCATGGCGGTTTTCCTTTTGGCAGTTTGTGTTGCGGATATTTTAAAACCGATGGTTTGAAATGACAAAAGGTCGTCTGAAAATACGGTTTCGGAACGGAAACTGCGTTTTCAGACGACCTTGTGTTTTGGATACGAATCAGGGTTCGGGACGCAGCCACATCCAGACGGCGACGCAGCCGCAGCCCAATGTGGACGCCGCGCCTATCCACCATTTTTCGGGAAAGCGCCAAAACATGAAGATGCAGGATAGGCTCATCATGCTGATGGCGAAGATTTTGGCTTTGCGCGGGACGGCGCCGTTGTTTTCCCAGTTTTGTATCATGGGGCCGAAATAGCGGTGTTGGTGCAGCCAGCGGTGGAAACGGGGCGAGGCTCTTGCCCAGCAGGCGGCGGCAAGGATGATGAAGGGGGTGGTGGGCATAATCGGCAGAAAAATGCCGATGATGCCTAAGAGAAAGGAAACTGCGCCGCAAAAGATGAGTAAGTAGCGAATCATGTTGTTTTGTTGGAAATCTTATTCGGATGCTTTGGTTTTGCCGTGATCAAACGGGCAGCGGGGAATATCGAGCTTGTCCCAGCCTTCGTGTCCCATTTTTTCGAGCAGGGCGATGTTGCGCTCGAAAATGACGGAGGCGTCGGGGAAGGCTTGTGCGGCTTTGGCGATGCTGTCTTCGCGGATGAGGTGCAGGGTGGAGTAGGGCGAGCGGTTGGTGTAGTTGCCGATGTCGTCTGAATCCGTGCCTTCAAATTGGAAATCGGGATGAAACGGGGCGATTTGGACAATGCCTTCCAAACCGTTGTCCACAACGGCGGCATCGGCAATGTCGAGCATTTGGTTGAAGGTGTCGAAGTCGGGGAAAAGGGTCGGGTGGACAAGCAGGGTGGTTTCCAGCTCGTCGGCGGGCGTATCGCCCAAAAGCTGCAATTCGCGGTCTAAGTCTTCGAGGAAACCGTCCAGATGGCGTGCTTGGCTGACGCTGATGCGCACGAGGTTTTTGACGTGCGGCGGTTTGGCGAAGGGGCAGAGGTTGAGTCCGATGACGGCTTTTTCGAGCCATTGGCGGGTGTGGTCGGTTACGGTGGCGGAGTCGGGGGTAGTCATGCGGGGATTCGGATTTGATTTAATTAAAAATAATTCTCAAAAAGTATAACAAATAACATGGGTTTTAGGCAAAGGGCATGGGTGTGCGGATAGGGAAAATTTATGTGTGGCCAGTATGTAACAGGTCGTCTGAATATTTTTTTGTTTATGAAGAAAACCATAGCGGAAACAACGAAAAAAAGAAGAAATTTTCCCGTCTAACCTATTGCGCCGACAGGGATTTTGCCGTTTAATGCGAACCTGCTGAATCAAGGGCCCGAGGCATATGCCGGCCGCCCCCACAGTTAACCTTTTGTATGCGGACAGTTTGCGCTTGACTGACTGCCGCCGCTGCAACAATCCCCCCTTCCACAAAAGGACTGTACCCATGAAAAAAACTTCAATGGCGGCGGCACTCATCGGCCTCGTCTTGACTGCATGCAGCGGCGGCCAACAAACCGCCGCAGAATCTTCCGCACCTTCTTCCCATACCGCCTCCGACAAGCTCAATATCTACAACTGGTCGGACTACGTCGATCCCGCCACGCTTGAAGCGTTCGAAAAAAATACGCATATCAACGTCCGCTACGACTACTACGACAGCAACGAAGCCCTAGAAGCCAAGCTTTTGACCGGCAAATCCGGTTACGACCTCGTTGCACCGTCCATTGCCAACGTCGGACGCCAAATCAAAGCCGGCGCGTATCAAAAAATCGACAAAAGCCAAATCCCGAACTACGCCAATATCGATGCCGACCTGCTTGCCATGATGGCAAAAGTCGATCCGGGCAACCAATACGCCGTCCCTTATTTCTGGGGCATCAACACGCTCGCCATCAATAAAAAACTGGTTCAAAAAGCCTTGGGGACGGAGCAATTGCCCGAAAACGAATGGGATTTGGTGTTCAATCCCGAATACACCAAAAAGCTGAAATCCTGCGGTATCAGCTATTTTGACAGCGCCATCGAACAAATCCCGCTCGCGCTGCATTATTTGGGCAAAGACCCGAATACCGAAAACCCCGACGACATCAAAGCCGCCGTCAACATGATGAAAAAAGTGCGTCCCGACATCAAACGCTTCACTTCGTCAGGCTATATTGACGATATGGCGGCGGGCAACCTTTGCGTTTCAGTCGGTTACGGCGGCGATTTGAACATCGCCAAAACACGCGCGCAAGAAGCGAAGAACGGCGTCGAAATCGAAGTGTTAGCCCCAAAAAGCGGCGTCGGTATTTGGGTGGATTCCCTGATGATTCCGCGCGATGCCCAAAACACCGCCAATGCGCACAAATACATCAACCACACGCTCGATCCCGAAGTCGCGGCACAAAACGGCAATTTCGTTACCTACGCCCCCGCCAGCCGCCCCGCACGCGCATTGATGGACGCAAAATATACCGGCGATGCGTCTATCTTCCCGACCAAGGAATTGATGGATAAAAGTTTCATCGTATCGCCCAAATCAACAGATGCAAGCCGTCTGAGCGTCCGCTTGTGGCAATCGCTGAAAGCAGGCAAATAGCTGTTTTGATGCGTTGCAAATTTAAAGGTCGTCTGAAAACAAATATTGTACGTTTTCAGACGACCTTTTATTTTTACTGAGATTTTTTGTCTAGCAACGGTACTCCTGCTTCTCAATCATGATTTTTCATCTGCATCAAAGTAGCAGCAATGGTAATCACCATACCCGCACACCAGCTCCTTCGTTTGAGAAAGGCGCAATCATGCGCCTTTTTTACGGGTTTGACGATTAGGTATTTGTATTCAAAAAATGCGCAATCCGTTTATTTGGATAGTGCCTCAATCCAAAATCTTGCCGACGATTTCGCCTACGTCTTTCGACAATCCTCCCTGCGCCCGAATGCGCTGCAATTCTTGTTTCACCAAGCTTTTACGGTGCGGCTCGAGCTTGTTGCAGAGGTTGAATGCCTGCACCAAACGGGCGGCGACCTGCGGGTTGAAGCGGTCGATTTCGATGACTTTGTCGGCGATGAAGCGGTAGCCGCTGCCGTCTTGTGCGTGGAAATGCGGGACGTTGCGGCTGAAGCTGCCGATGAGCGAACGGGCTTTGTTGGGGTTTTCGAGGCTGAATTTCGGATGCTGCAAGGCGGTTTGAACCTGTTGCAGGGTGTCGCTGCGGCGGCTTAAGCCGACGAGGGCGAAATATTTGTCCATCACCAGCGCGTCGTCTGAAAACTTGTCGGCAAACTGCGCCAGCAGGCGGTTGCGCGTATCGCTTTCGTTGCCGTTGACTGCGGACAGGATGCCCCATTCGTGGGTCATGTTTTGCGCCATTGCGCCGTATTTTTCGGCAACGGTTTCGATGTGCGCAGGGTCGGCGCGCAGAACGAAGGCGCGGCAGACGTTGCGCAACGTGCGCCAGCCGGCGGCTTCGGGGCTGTATTCGTAGCTTTGGTTTTCCTGCTTCGCCGCCTGACGGTTCAATTCGTGCCATTTCGGCAGGAAGTGGGCGGCAAGCGTGTCCAACAAGGCTTCGCGCGCCTGATGGTAGCGTAGCGGGTCGATGTTTTCCGCGCCGTCCCACAGTTCGGCTTCGGACGGCACGCCCAAAAGCAGGGCTTTGAAGGCATTGTCCAAGAGGTCGTCTGAAATGACTTTTTCGACGGCGGCAAGCAGTTTTTCGTGTTTCGGCAACTCGACGCCGTCTGAAAGCGCGGCGAGGTTGGCGGCGACGGCGCGGCGGTAGAGCGTTTGGGCGGCTTCCCAGCGCGTGAAAGCGTCACTGTCGTGGGCGAGCAGGAGCAGCAGGTCGTCGTCGCTGTACGGATAGTTCAGATGCACCGGCGCGCTGAACCCGCGCAGCAGCGAGGGAACGACGGCTTCGGTTACGCCTTCGAGCGGGAAGGTCTGTTCGGCTTCGGTCAGCAGCAATACGGCTTCGGTTGTACGTTTGCCCTGATAATCAAATGCCACCGCTTCGCCGTTGCGGTTCAGCAGCCCGACTTTGACGGGAATCATCATCGGCTGCTTATCCGCCATATCGGGCGTGGGCGGCACGGTTTGTTTAATGGTTAACTCAAAAACATTGTTTTTCAGACGACCCTCGGCTTCCAAAACGGGCGTGCCTGCTTGGCTGTACCACAAGGCGAACTGGTCGAGATTGATGCCGTTCGCGTCCGCCATCGCCGCGCGGAAATCGTCGCAGGTCACGGCCTGCCCGTCGTGGCGTTGGAAATAGAGCTTCATGCCTTTTTGGAAGCCCTCTTCGCCGAGCAAGGTGTGATACATCCGCACCACTTCCGCGCCTTTTTCATAAACGGTCATGGTGTAGAAATTGTTCATCTCCTCATAGCTGGCGGGGCGCACCGGATGCGCGGTCGGGCCTGCGTCTTCGGGGAACTGGTGCTGGCGCAGCAGGCGGATGTTTTCGATGCGGCGCACGGCGCGGCTGGCGCGGTCGCCGGAAAATTCTTGGTCGCGGAACACGGTCAGCCCTTCCTTCAGCGAAAGCTGGAACCAGTCGCGGCAGGTCACGCGGTTGCCCGTCCAGTTGTGGAAATATTCGTGTCCGACCACGGATTCGATGCCTTCGAAATCGGTATCGGTGGCGGTGCGGCTGTCGGCGAGGACGAACTTGGTGTTAAAGATGTTCAAACCCTTGTTTTCCATCGCGCCCATATTGAAATCGCCCACGGCGACGACCATGAAAATATCCAAGTCGTATTCCAAACCGAAGCGCGTTTCGTCCCATTTCATCGCGTTTTTCAAGGATTCCACGGCAAAACCAACTTTGGGCTTGTCCGCTTCGGTGGTGTAAAACTCGATTTTGACGTTTCTGCCGCTCATGGTGGTGAAATAGTCTTCCGTGACCGCCAAGTCGCCCGCGACCAAAGCAAACAGATAGCTCGGTTTGGCAAACGGGTCTTCCCATTTCACCCAATGGCGGTCGTCTGAAAACTCGCCGCCGTCGATTTTGTTGCCGTTGGAAAGCAAAACGGGATAGCGTTTTTTGTCCGCGACGATGGTAGTCGTGAACTTGGACATCACATCCGGACGGTCGATGTAAAATGTGATTTTACGAAAGCCCTCAGGCTCGCATTGGGTAAACAGATTGCCGCCGGAAGCATACAGCCCCATCAGCGATTTGTTTTCCGCCGGCAGGATTTCGGTTTCCACTTCGACGGTGAAGCGTTCGGACGGCACGTCTGCAATCGTCAGCGTCTCGCCTTCCAACACATAATCCGCCGCCGTCCCATTGATTTTGACGGACAAGAGTTTCGCCGAACCGTCCAACACCAGCGGCTCCCCCACCCTCTGCGGCTCGACCGTCAAACGGGATTTCACGACGGTTTGCGGTTCGGCAATGTCGAAATGCAGGTCGGTTTCGAGAATGTGGTAGGCAGGTGTTTGGTAATCTTTCAGATAATGGACGGTTTTGCTCATGGTTTTGCTTTCGGGTAAAAATGGGAATACAGACGGTAAGCATAACGTTTCAGACGACCTTAATTCAAGCCTTCTATCAAATTTTTATCGTATAGTGGATTAAGGTCGTCTGAAACCCGAGACTATTGCAAACATACTTAACTTTAAATACAGTAGGTCATCAAATTCCGTCATTCCCGCTCAGGCGGTAATCCATCGTACAATCTAAAGAAACCTCGATTTGAAAAACAGTTTCTGAATTTCAAAA
>NZ_KV812095.1:115409-146723 GCF_001813335.1 Neisseria sp. HMSC055H02
TTTCTGAATTTCAAAAATGGATTCCCGCCTACGCGGGAATGACGACAGTCAGTAAGTTGCGTATCGAAAATAAAGTAATTTAGCTATATCACAGATTCAAATAAAAACCTTCTGCATATCCGTATTTGCAGCCCACAACGAAAAAAGGTCGTCTGAAACCCAAATTGGATTTCAGACGACCTTTTTTATTTCAAGCCGATTGGCTTATTTGTTGAAGAAAACCAGCGTCCACGGCAAGACATAAGCTTGCAGCAGAGTCAGCAGGCCGACGAAGGTACAGAAAATCAAGCTGTGTTTCACGGTAAAGCGGAACAGGTTGGATTCTTTGCCTTCCAGACCGACCGCCGCGCAGGCGATGGCGATGGATTGCGGCGAAATCATTTTGCCGGTTACGCCGCCGGTGGTATTGGCCGCGACGGTCAGCTCGGGTACGACGTTGATTTGATGCGCAGTGCTGGCTTGCAGCGAACCGAAGAGCGCGTTGGCGGAAGTGTCCGAACCGGTCAGGAATACGCCCAGCCAGCCGAGGAACGGCGAGAAGAACGGGAACACGGTGCCGGTAGCAGCGAGGACGAGTGCCAATGTGGACGACAGGCCTGAATAGTTTGCCACGAATGCGAAGCCGAGTACCAAGCCGATAGACAGGATGGACAGGCGCAGTTCTTTGAGCGTTTCAAAGAAAGTGCTGACGGCTTCGGAAGGTTTCATTTTCAGCAAGGCGGCGGAAACGATGGAAGCAAACAGGATTGCCGTGCCGACTGCGCCGAGGAGGTCGATTTTGAACACGGCGGCGTATGGTGTCGGTTCGCTGACGATGGGCGCGGCTTTTTGTACCAAGTTGTGCAGCATCGGCCAGTCGAATTTGATGGTGGCAACGCCCAAAGCCTCTTTAACGCCCTTAATCGTCCACACGCTGACGAAAACGGTCAGGATGGCGAAAGGCGACCAGGCTTTGATGATTTGTCCGGCAGTGTATTCGCCGGCTTTGCGCTCGGACGGTTTTTTCATGCCGTTGAAGGTGAAGATTTCTTTAGGCTGCCATTTTTTCAGGAAGGCAGACAGGCAGACCAGGCTGACCAATGCGGAGGTCACGTCGGGCAATTCCGGACCGATGAAGTTGGCGGTAATGAACTGGGTAGTGGCGAAAGATACGCCCGCCACCAATACGGCAGGCCAAGTTTGGCGTATGCCGCGCATACCGTCCATCATGGCGACCAGCCAAAAAGGAACGATAATCGACAGGATCGGCAGTTGGCGGCCGGCGACCTGACCGATGTGGTAAGGGTCGAGGTTGGACACTTGACCGGCAACCAGGATTGGAATACCCATCGCGCCGAAAGCCACGGGCGCGGTGTTGGCAATCAAACACAAACCGGCGGCGTAGAGCGGATTAAAGCCCAAGCCCACCAACAAAGAGGCGGTAATCGCCACCGGCGCGCCGAAGCCTGCCGCACCTTCGAGGAATGCGCCGAAAGAGAAGCCGACCAGCAGCATTTGCAGGCGTTGGTCTTCGGTAATCGAAATCACGGAAGCGCGGATGATGTCGAACTGCCCTGTTTTTACGGTAATTTTATACAGGAACACGGCGGTAACGATAATCCATGCAATCGGCCACAAACCGTAAGCGAAGCCGTACAGCGCGGAAGAAACCGCCATGCCAGCAGGCATTCCGAAACCTAATACGGCAACGCCAAGCGCAATCAGAAGCGTATAAAGCCCCGCCTGATAGCCTTTAAGCTTCAGGACGGTCAGTGCGACAAAGAAAAAGATAATGGGCAGGAGGGCGACGGCTGCCGTCAAATATAGGCTGCCGCCCACTGCGGTATAGTTTTGAATCCAAGTATCCATAGGGAAAATCTCCGAATATTTTTCTAATATATTTTCTTAAATTGGTAAAACCAATTTTGAGAACGGAGGACACTTTACGAAACTTTAATATGGCGGTCAATTGTTTTTTCAGACGACCCGGCTGCATCGGCGCAAATTTGTTATTTAGTTTTAAATAAAACAAAATATTATATGAATTGTAAAAATGTAGCCCAATGTAGTTTTAAAACACATACGGGTAGGACAAGCCATATTGACGGGATACGGGGCGGTTAATTAGAATACGGCGACATTGGTCATGCCAATTTGGTCATGCCAATTTTGATGCAGACTGCCCTTTCGGACGGCCTGCCGCATCACATTATCGGATTTGGGTCTTCTTCGCAGAAAAAAACATGATGGAAAAGAGGGAATTACAATGACAAAACTGGTTCGTCCACAAAAAATCAGCGACCAAATATTGTCGATATTGGAGGAACGCATCGCGGCGGGCATTTACGAAGAAGGCGGCAAAATCCCGCCCGAGCGCACGTTGGCGGAAGAATTCGGCGTATCGCGCCCGTCGGTCAGGGTCGCGCTCAACATCCTGATTGCGCGGCAGGTTTTGGAAGCGCGTCAGGGCGACGGCTATTACGTTTCCGTCAAACCGCAGCAGGATTTCCTCCAAAGCTGGCAAGAATTGCTCGGCAAACATTCCAACTGGGAAACCGACGTTTTCGATTTCAGCTGCCACATCGAAGGCTGCATGGCGTCGCTGGCTGCCGAGAGGCGCACCGATGCCGATTTGAAACGGATTGATTTTTGGCGGCAAAAATTCGAATCCGCCTGCGAAAGCGGCCATCTGGAACATCAAAGCGAAGCCGACGTAAGCTTTCACCAAACCATCGCCGATGCCGCACACAATATCCTCTTCAGCCACCTCTCCGGCGGCCTGCTCAAAATGCTCTACCGCCAGACGCGCAGCAGCATCATCTATTCCAACCAAACCGAAGACCCGCGCCCCAAGCTGATCGCGCAACACCGCGCCATCTACGAAGCCATCTTGGAACGCCGCCCCGCCGATGCCGCCGAAGCCGCCAAAATACACTTAAACTACGTCGCCAACAGCATCTTGCAAAACAGGGAATACAAAAGCCGCAACGAACACGCCGACACGCTGGCGCAGAAAGACTTGAAGCGGGTGCAGGACTGGTAAGCACCCGACTTCCCTTTGGATTGATGCATACCACTCCGGCTGCGGCTAATCCTTCTTGCTGATATAAGTTCATGCACACAAAGGTCGTCTGAAAACCCAAACGCAAGGTTTTCAGACGACCTTTTTCTATTTCTTGTTTTACACATTAAGCCCATACAACAAGATTTGTCTGAAAATTAAACCTATTCAAATACCAATATTTATATAGTGGATTAACTTTAAACCAGTACGGCGTTGCCTCGCCCTTACCGTACTATCTGTACTGTCTGCGGCTTCGTCGCCTTGTCCTGATTTAAATTTAATCCACTATACCTATCCAACGCCTTGAAATTTAATTTGTTTTAAGCGCAGACAGGCAAAAAAAACGCCTCCTGCCGGGAGCTGGCGGAGGCTATCCAAGGAGTTTTAAAAGTAACCCTAAAGAACTATGAAACTAGTCAGAAAGAACTATATTACTAATCTGAACGGTTTGCAAGTTCGTCGAGTGGTTTTAAATTAACTTTACGTCCGAACAAGGCTTGGATTTCAGATTGGTGGCTGATACCGATGACGAGGGTGTCGGGTAAAGCGCGTTTGAGGGTTTGCATCAGCGTCAATGCGGATTCGCCGTCGAGCTGGTTGGTGGCTTCGTCGAGGAACAGGATTTGCGGTTTGTGCAGCAGCGCGCGGGCGAGGCTGAGGCGTTGCTGTTCGCCGCCGGAAAGGATGCCGTGCCATTCGTATGGTTCGTCTAAATTATCTTTCAGGCGGCCTAGTCCGACTTGTTCCAAGGTCGTCTGAATAAGTCGGTCGTCTTGGCAGACGGTGTGGGGATAGCTGACGGTGTGGCGCAGGGTGTCGGCGGGGAGGTAGGGGCGTTGGGGCAGGAAGAGGAGGCTGCCGTCGAGGGCGAAGCTGCCTTGGTAATACGGCCACAAGCCCGCGAGGGCGCGCAACAGGGTGGATTTGCCGATGCCGCTTCTGCCTTCGAGCAATACCCATTCTGGGGCGTGGGCTTCGAGGTTGATGTGGCTGAGCAGGGGGCTGCCGGTTTGGGTGTGGACGGTAAGGTTTTGCAGGACGAGGATGCCGCTTTGGCGGTGGTTGTTTAAAGTCAGGGTGGGTGCGGACGTTGGGTGGGCGGCGCTTCTGCCTTCCTGCTCTACTTGTTCCAATGCCGTCTGAAAACCGGAGAGGCGTTCTACGACTGCCGCCCATTCGATGAGGCGGCGGTAGGAGTCGGTAAACCAGCCGAAGCTGTCTTGGACGCGGGCAAACGATGTGCGGGTCTGCATCATGTCGCCGAAGGTCATGGTTTTGGCGAGGTACATGGGCAGGGTGGCGAGGATGGGGATGAAGATGCTGATGCGCACATAGGTTGCCCAGAAGGTTTCTTGGCGGAATTCGCAGTTGGTGAGCCGCCGCCAGTTGTCGCGGATGCGGAGGTAGCGTTGTTTCAGACGACCTGTTTCGGCTTCGCCGCCGTTGTAGAAGGCGATTTGTTCGGCGTGGTCGCGCACACGCAGGAGGACGGCGCGGTAGTCGGCTTCGCGGTGTTGGCGGTCGATGTTGAGGTTTTTGAGTTTGCGGCCGACGAGGTGGGCAATCAGGGTGCTGATGACGGAATAAATCAGGGCAACCCAGACGAGGTAGCCGTGTATGGTGATGTCGCGTCCGCCGATGTTGAAGGTCTGTACGCCGGAGAGCGTCCACAATACGGCGACGAACGCGCTGAATTTGGCAATATTATTGATGAAGGAGCGGAACAGTCCGATGCTTTTGTCGGCGAGGAGGTAGATGTCTTCGGCGATGCGCTGGTCGGGGTTGTCGGGTTCGCCGGTCAGGCGCAGGCGGTAGTGTTTGTGGCCTTCGAGCCAGTTTTGCTGGAATTGTTCGGTCAGGTGGGTGCGCCAGCGGAAAATGAGGCGTTTTTGCAGCCAGTCGCCGCAGACGATGCAGCCGATAATCATCGCCATGTAACCGAGGTATTCGGCGATGAGCGCGGGCATGGACGCGCCGTCAAACGCGGCGAGCGCGTCGTAGAAACGTTTGTCCCACTCGGCGATCCAAACGCTGATGGTGATGGAACAAAGGGTAAAGCCGATGAGGACGGCAAGCATCAGCCATTGGATGCGTCCGTGCGCCCCCGTCCAAAAGGGGCGGGCGAGTCGGGAGAATTTTTTGAGGATGTTCATGGGGGTGTGTTGGTACAAATAACGGGAGGTCGTCTGAAAATCTATGTGTGCAAGATAAGATTTTGGTTAGACACATAATAGACAACCCAAAATTCATTGAATTATGAAGAATCCTTAGATCTAAGCCGTTCCAATTCCCAGCGAAGTTTTTTATTTTCCTCAAATAGCCTGTTATATTCCAAGTTTTCTTGTTCCCGCTGTAAATGAAATTCTTTTTCCCTTTCTTGTCGCATATCATTTTCTACTTGTTGGGTTTGATACGAAATATATTCAATCCTCTCTTGTAGTTCAGCTATTTCCTTATTCAAATTTTCAATTTTTTTCTGATAATCCGAATGAATACTTCCTATTTCATCACTATGTAATTTGTTCATTTCCTCTATTCTATTATTATAGTTTTTTGAAAGCCTACCCATCTCTGCTAATAAATTACGCAACTCATCATCCCTATCGCGTAATTGATCGGCAAAGCTTCTATCAGTAGTATTTTGATTCTGTAAATTTCTATATTCTCGTTCTTCTATTTCTCTTTTTAGTTTTATTTTTCCACATTCAGATTAAAATTCCGCTTGAATATTAAAATTCTTTTTCTTAAATGAAGAAATTATATAATTAACTTTTAGTTGTATATATGGAAATAAAATCGTATATATAGTAGTTATAAAAATAGAAAATAGAATACTTTGCCACCAAGAAGAAATACTGAAATTTTTTTCAATCAAATTAATTTGATTATCTATCTTAATAATTCTGGTTTCTATATCTTCCTTAGAAAGGAGAAAAATACTAATTGGTTTCCAATAAGTCCAGATTTTAAACACTAAGAAAGCAATTAAAAACGTAAAAAATGTAGGAAGTTTTATTTTTTCTTCCTGTGATTTTAAAAAATTAGATAAAAAGTCTTTTAACATTTCTATAATAGAATAGTGCGCAAAAATTCTTATGAATTTAAAAACAATATGAATAAAAACTTATATACCATCATTCCCGTGCAAGCCGGGAATGATGGTACTACTATACTATATTACATCTTCCACTTCAGGCTGAACACGGCGTTGCGCGGTTCGCCGTAGAAGTTGCCGTAGCTTTTTGTACGGTTGCTGTTGTTTTCATAGTAGCGTTTGTCGGACAGGTTGTTGACTGCCAGCCCCAGTTGCAAATTGTCGGTCGGACGGTATTGCAAACCGGCATTCCAAACGGTATAGCCGCCTTAGGGCAGCTTGCTGCCGGTTTTGCTTTGACTGGACAAGCCTATACCGATACTTAACTTACCTTTTGCAAACGGCGGCGTATAGCTGCTTTAAGCGCGGAGAATGTGTTTTGGGGTCCAGTTGGCAAAATCGCCCTCGGTATGGGGATGGTTTTCTGTTTTGCGGATATTGTAGGTATAGCCGGCAAACAGCTTCCAATTTGCGCCGATTGCTCCGGAAATTTCTGCATCTACACCACGGCTGCGTTCTTTTGCGGGAACGTAGTAGAAAGTCTGTTTCCTGTTGCCGCTGGCCGGAACGTTGACACGCACGGCGACGTTGGTGTTATCGGTTTGGAACAGGGAAAAGGCCGAATTGGGTTTGCTCTGCGTCCATTCGCCTTTCCAACCCAATTCGTAGTTTTTACCGACTTCGGGCGCGAGATAGCTGTTGTCAGCATTTGTTTTCGGAGTCGGTTTTTAGATGAATGTATAGCCTGCATAGAGGCTTTACCCCGGCATGAAATCGTAAGTGATGTCGATGTATGGAATGAATTTGCTGTTTTTGACCGAATAGGTTTTTGCATCGTTGTCCGGAGCGCCTGTATAACGGGATCAGTTGTAATCGAAGTCGCGTTTTCAATGGGTATAGCGTCCGCCTGCCAGCAGATGCAGTTTTTCAGTAGGATTGATGCGGGTACCTGCTTCAAGGGTGTGCGTATAGAAATGGTTGTTGCTGTATTTTCTTGCGAACAGTGAAAAAACGGATTACCGTGTGGATGGGCAGGTCGTCTGAAACGGCTTTCAGACGAACTATGCTACAATTTCACACATTCAAACCTTCCCCATTACAGGAAACCTCATGGAAGCCACTGTCTATCTCGAAGACAACGAATACATCGCCCTGTGCGACCTCCTAAAGCTCGCCGGACTTGCCGAAAGCGGCGGGCAGGCGAAAGCGTTTATCGCCGAAGGACTGGTGCTGCGCAACGGCGAAACCGAAACCCGCAAAACCGCCAAAATACGCGGCGGCGAAGTAATCGAGTTTGACGGCGCGCGCTTGGAAATCACCGATGGATACGACCCTGAAGAATAAAGCCAAAGCCCTCTTGGGCGAGCCGCTTCTAGACGAACCCGTCCGCCCAGAATCGTGGGAATGCTGCGGCAGCGACTGCGGCGATGCCTGCATCCAGACGATTTATTGGACGGATAAAGCCAAATACGACGCGCAACGGCGGAAATTGAAAGAAGCGGGTTGGTCGGAAGACGAAGATAACGGAAAGGCCGTCTGAAAACGGTTCGGCTTGATGGAAACCGCGTTTTCAGACGGCCTTTTATAGTAGATTAAAATTGAAAACGTTCATATCGTCATTCCCGCGCAGGCGGGAATCCAGAAGTTTGAAATAGCGGTTAACCTTAAACATTTCCGACAAATCAAGGCCTAGATTCCCGCCTGCGCGGGAATGACGGAATAGCGACTTTTCCTTATAAATTTGCCATACACCCGTTTTTAAAATTACCCCCGTCGCCACACCGCCCGATAATATTGCACCTGTCCACTGTTCACCACACACATAACGCCCCATGATAGACCTGCACTGCCATTCTACCGTTTCCGACGGTATGCTCTCCCCCTGCGAAGTCGTGCGCCTCGCGCATCAAAACGGCTGCACGCTGCTGTCGTTGACCGACCACGACCACACTGGCGGCATCGCCGAAGCGCGTGCCGAAGCGGACAAACTCGGGCTGCGTTTCGTCAACGGCGTGGAAATCTCCGTAACTTGGCGCGGGCGCACCATACACGTTGTCGGTTTGGATTTCGACGAACAGGACGAAAACCTGCAAAACCTGTTGGCACAAGTGCGGCAAGGTCGTCTGAAACGCCTTAAAGCCATCGCCGCCAAGCTCGAAAAGAAAGGCATCGGCGGCGCATACGACGGCGCGCTCGCGCTGGCGGCAAACAAAGAAATGGTCAGCCGCACCCACATCGCCGAGTTCCTCATCCGAGCGGGACACGTCAAAAACAAGCAGCAGGCGTTCACCAAATACTTGGGCGACGGCAAATCCTGCGCCGTCCGCCACGAATGGGCGACGTTGGAAGACTGCGTCTCCGCCGTCAACGGCGCGGGCGGCATGGCAGTCATCGCCCACCCCATGCGCTACGACTTGTCCGCCACCGCCAAGCGCAATCTGTTTGAAGAATTTAAAAACCTCGGCGGCGTGGGCATCGAAGTCCACAGCGGCAACTGCTGCAAAAACGACCGCCTCAACTACGCGCTGCTGGCAGAACGCTTCGGTATGCTCGCCAGCGCGGGCAGCGATTTCCACCGCTTAAACGACTTCAGCGGCGGCATCCTCGGCGCGTGTCCCGAACTGCCGGAAAACTGCAAACCGGTTTGGGAACATTTCAAAAGGGTTTGAGGCATTTAAGGCAAAGTTTGGATATTGGGACAAACTTGCCGACACTACACGCCATGCCTTACCGAATTTCGTCGTGTAGGTTTTATCCGCAAATTTACCGAAAATTTCAAGCAACCTGTCTGCGCACCATCTTGACAGGTAAACCAAACCGTACCGCTGCCGTCATGCCCATACACACAAAAGCAGCCATGACGGCGAATAAGCGTCCTAGTTGATTTAAAGGAATCATTTTCCCCAAAGGTCGTCTGAAAACCTCTTCATCGCATCGCCGCACGCATACGGTTTTCATCAGGAAGCCCGTTTTCAGACGACCTTCCCGATATGAAATCTTCAGGCTTTGCTATAATCCGCATTTTTTGAGCTACCGCCATGCCGCACGCCCTCGTCCTCCAATTTCCTTCCGCTGAAACCCTGCCTTCCACCCTCCTCTCCCGCCTGCCCGAGCCTGATTACGTTGATGAAAAGCGTATGCGTTTTATTGTTGAGGAAGGGTTTTCTTTAAGCGAGGCAGACGCGGCGTTGCTGGACAGCCGTCAAATCGACCATGCCGTGTTGCCCGATAGGGCGTTCGGTGAACTCGGGCTGATTGTCAGCGATATGGATTCGACGCTGATTACCATTGAATGCATCGATGAAATTGCGGCGGGCGTCGGTTTGAAAGACCGCGTGGCGGAAATTACCGAACGCTCGATGCGCGGCGAATTGGATTTCGAGCAGTCTTTGCGCAGCCGCGTCGCTCTGTTGGCGGGATTGGACGAACGGGTTTTGGCGGAAGTTTATGAAAACGTTTTGCGGCTCTCGCCCGGTGCGGAATTTTTATTGGACGAATGCAAGGCACACGGCGTGAAATTCATGCTGGTGTCGGGCGGGTTCACGTTTTTCACCGAAAGGCTGCAACAACGCCTCGGCTTCGAATACCAACACGCCAATGTTTTGGAAATTGAAAACGGCAAGCTGACAGGTCGTCTGAAAGGCAGAATCATCGACGCGCAGGCAAAGGCGGATTTATTGCGCGAATACCGCGACCGCCTCGGATTGCAGCCGCATCAGGTGTTGGCGATGGGCGACGGTGCGAACGATATTCCGATGCTCAAAGAAGCCGGCATAGGCGTGGCTTACCACGCCAAACCGAAAGCGCAGGCAGTCGCCGATGCCTGCATCAACTTCGGCGGATTGGAACGTGTCAGGGGGTGGTTTAAATAAACTGCCTGTATCGTTTGTCAGGGGTTTCCCTGTAAAGCAAAGGTCGTCTGAAAATTTTTTAGACGACCTTTTTGCTGTTTGAAATATCGTAATGACTGCGAACGGAACACCAAAGGGAACGCAGTAACAACACGCCAAAACGGGTTTGCAACCCGCTCCCGAACACAGCCCTCTTTATCCCCGTAACAGCCTTATCCCTTCTTCCTACCAAACGGAACAATAGGCAATTAATCAACACGGTTATTACCGTTCTTAAAATAATTTGGCTATGCACTGAAAATATTGACTTAAATTAAACAAAATCGTTTTCTTGTTCACAAACTACCTGACATTCTTTATACTACTAAAGTAGTATTTAACTACAACCTATGAACTAAACCAATAAAAGGAGCCTTAAGGATGAAACATCAGTTACTCCTTCTGCC
This sequence comes from Neisseria sp. HMSC055H02, assembly GCF_001813335.1. NCBI lineage: Bacteria > Pseudomonadati > Pseudomonadota > Betaproteobacteria > Neisseriales > Neisseriaceae > Neisseria > Neisseria sp. HMSC055H02. Next base: position 125,844 of record NZ_KV812095.1, read on the forward strand.
GCTTGCCGTAGCTGTATCCCAAGCTTGGGCAGATACAAACCCCGTTCCCGAAGAGACTGTTACCCTTTCCCCTGTCACCGTCACCGGCACACAACAACAAAAAGCCAATAGCGTTACTTTCAACCCCAAAGCTGCTTTGCAACCCCTCCCTGCCGGAGACGGTGCGGACCTTTTACAGTCTGTCCCCAACATGAGCATCATCCGCAAAGGCGGAAGCTCGGGCGATCCATTGTTCCGCGGTTTGGGCGGTTCGCGCCTGTCGATTAACGCAGACGACCAGTTTATTTACGGCGGCTGCAGCATGCGTATGGACCCGCCGACTGCCTACATTCATCCAAACTCTTTTGACAAGGTCGTCGTTACCAAAGGTCCTCAAACCGTAACACAAGGCATGGGCTTGGTCAGCGGTTCGGTGCAATTTATCCGCAAAGACCCTGATTTCAGCGAAAAACCCTACAACATCAACGCCTCCCTGACTGCGGGCAGCAACGACCGCCGCGACGGCTCGCTTGAAGCCGAGTTCGGCGGCAAATACGCCTACGTCCGCAGCAATATTTCCCATAACGAAGCCGACGACTACAAAGACGGCTCAGGCAAACGCGTCCACTCCCATTTCAAACGCGACAGCCAAATGCTGCAACTGGGCATCACCCCGACCGAAAACACCACCATCGCAGGCACATACGAACGCAGCAGAGCCAAGGTCGCTTACGCCGACCGCATGATGGACGGCAGCAAATTCGACCGCGACGCATGGAACGTCCGCTTTACCCAACGCAACCTCACCCCTTGGTTCAGCGAACTCGAATTGCGCTACGGTGAAAGCGAAATCGACCACGTCATGGACACATACAGCCTGCGCACCATCCGCAATCCCGCAGGCAAACAGATTAAAAACGCCAACAACCCCAAACGCAATACCGACACAGGTCGTCTGAAAGCCACCTTCGATTGGGATAATCTCAACCTGCAAACCGGCGTAGATTATATGGACGACGTACACGTCGCCCGTATGGAACGCGGCGGCGACGGTTACAGCCACAAGCCTTTTATGCCCAACCAAAGTTTCAAACAATGGGGCGTTTTCACCGAAGCCGCTTGGCAACAAACCGATAAACAACGTTGGGTAGCAGGCTTGCGCCACGACCGTGTCAAAGCGGATTATGATTCCGCAGACGTAACCGATCCCGCCTTGAAACATCAGAAATTCAACTTGAATTCCGGTTTCTTACGTTGGGAACGTGACACGGATAACGGCTTGAAATACTACGCAGGATTCGGTATCGCCGAACGCTCGCCCGACTACTGGGAACGTCTGCGCACCAAAAAGAAAATCATCCATCCCGAACAAAACCGCCAAATCGATGCGGGCATCATCTGGAAACGTCCTAACCTCCATGCCTCCGTGTCCGTATTCGGCAGCGATGTCAAAAATTTCATCATACTCGAACGCCAAGGCACGGATTTAGGTGTACGCAACGTTAAAGCCTCGCGTTTCGGTGGCGAAGCCAAAGTCAAATGGACGTTTGCACCTAATTGGGAAATCGGCAGCAGCCTCGCCTATACCCACGGCAAAAACCGCACCGACAGCAAACCTTTGGCGCAAACCCCACCGCTCGAGTGGAACAACACCCTCGCCTTTGACAACGGCAAATACAGCGCAGGCGCGTTATGGCGCGTCGTGGCGAAACAAAACCGTTACAGCAAAGGTCAAGGCAATATCGTCGGTCAGGACATCGGCGCATCTTCCGGCTTCGGTGTACTCTCGCTCAATGCCGGCTGGAAATTCAGCAAATACGCCACCTTGCAGGCCGGTATAGACAACGTGTTCAACAAAACCTATGCCGAATTCGTCAGCAAAGGCGGCGACCCTTCAGCAGGCACGCAAACCCTGCGCGTCAACGAACCCGGCCGTACCGCTTGGTTGAGGTTGCAAGCGAAATTCTGATGTTGAGTTGAGAAAGAAAAAGGTCGTCTGAAAACCCGATTCGGTGTTTTCAGACGACCTTTTCTATAAACTGAAGAAAGAACAAATCTCACGCGATCCTCGTTCCTTCGTTGGTAAAAATGACAGTATCGGGTTAAGCATATTCATATTCTATTTGAGTTTAACCAAATCCTTAACAATCGGATATTGCAACACAACAAACCAAAACCCGCCCTAATGTAAGGTAAAAAGGTCGTCTGAAAACCTACGATATTTGTTTTCAGAAGGCCTTTTTGTATGCAGTTGGTTATTTTTGCTTACGCAGTTGCGGGTGGTTTTTCAGATTGTCCAAGAGGATGTCAATCATGCGCGGTGCGGTTTGGGCAAGGTCGAAACTTTTGTCGGACGAGAGCCAACGCCAAATCAGACCGTCCAACATCGATTTGATGAAGATGACCGCCATGTCGGTATCCAAATCTTCGGATAAGGCATGTTGGGCAATGGATTTGGTCAGGACTTCGGTAATTTTCTCGCGCCAAATCGATTGATGTTTATCCGCAATGTCGATGACGGCGGCGTTCTGCTCGGTATGTTCGCATTTTAAAAACAGGATACTGTGGAATTTATAGTGGATGTCGTTGGTTTGCAGGCGCGTGAAAAAGTGCATCAAGGTGCGGCGGAAAAGCGACCACTCTTGTTCATCGCTATCGGCCGCGTCCTGATGCATACAGTTTTCGATGTCGTCGCAAATGCGCTGGAAGAGGGCGTCGAACAAGTCTTCTTTGTTTTTGAAATGCCAGTACAACGCGCCGCGCGTCACGCCGGCGGCCTGGGCGATTTCGTTGAGCGAAGTGCGCGCGATGCCTTTTTGGTAGAAGGTTTCCAGCGCGGCGAGCATGAGATGTTCTTTGGTTTTAAGGACTTCGGTTTTGGTTTTCCGCATGATGCCTGTTTCAATTGGGTGGAATATTGGGAATTATAAAAAATACTTTGTATCCATGCAAGCATGTATGTATAATGGCACCCGTAATTGAGATTGGCTCTCAAGTATAAAATAATTTTTCAGACGACCTGCTCCGGATATTGAGGCAGGTTATTGTTGTTTCGGAACCAAAAATCGGCTCTGATAACAAAGTATAGGGTAAAACCTCATAACAATTATACAGATAGGAAAAGTAATGGCTTCTTATGCTTCTAAGGTGATGCGCATGGCGGCAATCGCCGCCGCTACTGCGTTGGCTCTTTCAGCGTGTAACAAAGGCACCGATGCGGCGCAAGGTGCAAAAGATGGAAAAGGGCAGCAGGCAGCTGCACAAAAAGAAGCTCCGCCCCCTGTGGTCGGTGTCGTTACCGTCCATCCTGAAACCGTCGCGCTGACGACCGAGCTGCCGGGCCGTTTGGAGTCGCTGCGTACGGCGGATGTCCGCGCCCAAGTAGGCGGCATCATCCAAAAACGCCTGTTCCAAGAGGGCAGCTATGTCCGCGCCGGGCAGCCGCTTTACCAAATCGACAGCTCCACCTATGAAGCAAATCTGGAAAGCTCGCGCGCCCAGTTGGCAAGTGCGCAGGCGACCCTTGCCAAAGCCAATGCCGACTTGGCGCGTTACAAGCCGCTGGTTGCCGCCGATGCCATCAGTAAGCAGGATTACGATGCGGCGGTAACGGCGAAACGCTCTGCCGAAGCAAGCGTCAAAGCGGCTCAGGCGGCAATTAAATCTGCCGGTATCAATCTGAACAGGGCGCGTATTACCGCACCGATTTCAGGTTTCATCGGGCAGTCCAAAGTATCCGAAGGTACGCTGTTGAACGCGGGTGATACGACCGTTCTGGCAACCATCCGCCAAACCAATCCTATGTATGTGAACATCACTCAATCTGCGACCGAAGTAATGAAGCTGCGCCAACAGGTTGCCGAGGGCAAATTGTCGGGCGTGGACGGCGCGATTGAAGTGGGTATCAAGTTCGACAACGGCGAAGTTTATCCGCATAAAGGCCGTTTGCTGTTCTCCGATCCGTCTGTTAACGAAACAACCGGACAAATCACGCTGCGCGCGTCAGTGCCGAACGACAAAAATATCCTGATGCCCGGTCTTTATGTGCGCGTCCTGATGGAACAAGTGGCTGCCGACAACGCTTTTGTCGTACCGCAGCAGGCAGTAACGCGCGGTACGAAAGATACCGTGATGATTGTGAACGCCAAAGGCGAAATGGAGCCGCGCGAGGTAACAGTCGCCCAGCAGCAGGGAACCAACTGGGTGATCACTGCGGGTCTGAACGACGGCGACAAAGTCGTTGTGGACGGCACCAGCATCGCCGCCATGATGGGTGCGAAAAAGGTTACGCCTAAAGAATGGACGCCTGCCGGAAGTGCTGCAGAAGCCGTGCCCAAAGCTGCTTCCGAAGTGAAGAAAGACGTTCAGACGACCTCTGAAGCCAAACCGGCATCCGCAGCTAAATAAGGAAGGCATCAATGGCTAAGTTTTTTATCGACCGCCCCATCTTTGCATGGGTCATTGCGATTTTTATTATCGCAGCGGGTGTTATCGGCATTAGGAGTTTGCCGGTTTCCCAATATCCGTCCGTTGCCGCTCCGACCATTACGCTGACCGCTACTTATCCGGGCGCGTCCGCGCAGGTGATGGAAGACAGCGTGCTTGCCGTTATTGAACGCAATATGAACGGTGTGGAAGGTTTGGACTACATGAGCACTTCCGCCGACTCCAGCGGCAGAGGCAGCGTAAGTTTGACGTTTACGCCTGAAACCAATGAGGATCTGGCGCAGGTGGATGTGCAGAACAAACTCTCCGAAGTATTGAGCAATCTGCCTGCTACCGTGCAGCAATATGGTGTTACCGTATCGAAAGCGCGTTCCAACTTCCTGATGATTGTAATGCTTTCGTCAGACGTACAGTCCACCGAGGAAATGAACGACTACGCACAGCGCAATATCGTTCCCGAGTTGCAGCGTATCGACGGTGTAGGTTCGGTACGGTTGTTTGGTGCGCAACGCGCCATGCGCATTTGGATTGATCCGAAAAAACTGCAAAACTACAACCTGTCGTTTTCTGCGGTAACCAACGCGCTTGCAACACAAAACATCCAAATTTCAGCAGGTTCTATCGGTTCTCTGCCTGCTGCGCCGGGACAGACCATTTCGGCGACAGTTACGGCGCAAGGTCAATTGAGTACGGCTGAAGAGTTCGGCAACATCATTTTGGTATCCAATACCGACGGCTCGAATGTCTATCTGAAAGATGTGGCGAAAGTCAGCTTGGGTATGGAAGACTATTCTTCTTCCACCCGCCTGAACGGTGTGAACACCACCGGTATGGCGGTGATGTTGTCCAACAGTGGTAACGCTTTGGCAACCGCCACCGCAGTGAAGGAAAAAATGGCGACCCTGCAAAAATACTTCCCGCAGGGCATGAGCTGGAAAACGCCTTACGATACTTCCAAATTCGTCGATATTTCGATTGAGAAAGTGATCCATACGCTTTTGGAAGCCATCGTATTGGTATTTTTGGTGATGTTCCTATTCCTGCAAAACATCCGCTATACGCTGATTCCGACTATTGTCGTGCCGATTTCGCTGTTGGGCGGTTTTGCCTTCATCTCTTATATGGGCATGTCGATTAACGTATTGACCATGTTTGCGATGGTATTGGTCATCGGTATCGTGGTCGACGATGCGATTGTGGTCGTTGAAAACGTCGAGCGTATTATGGCGACGGAAGGTTTGCCGCCTAAAGCCGCGACCAAAAAAGCGATGGGTCAGATTTCCGGCGCGGTGGTCGGTATTACCGCCGTCCTGATTTCCGTATTTGTGCCTTTGGCAATGTTCAGCGGTGCAACCGGTAATATTTATAAACAGTTCGCTTTAACCATGGCGGCATCGATTGCATTCTCCGCATTCCTTGCACTGACGCTGACGCCGGCATTGTGCGCCACCATGCTCAAGCCGATTCAGAAGGGGCATCACGAAGAGAAAAAAGGTTTCTTCGGCTGGTTCAATAAAAAATTTGATAGCTGGACACACGGTTATGAAGGCTGGGTTGCCAAAGTGTTGCGTAAGACTTTGCGCATGATGGTTGTTTACATCGGTTTGGCGGCTGTCGGCGTATTCCTGTTTATGCGCTTGCCGACTTCTTTCTTGCCGACCGAAGACCAAGGCTTCGTCATGGTCAGCGTGCAACTGCCCGCGGGTGCGACCAAAGAGCGTACCGATGCGACATTGGCGCAAGTTACCCAGTTGGCGAAAAGCATTCCTGAAATTGAAAATATCATTACTGTTTCCGGTTTCAGCTTTTCGGGCAGCGGTCAAAATATGGCTATGGGTTTTGCCATACTTAAAGACTGGAATGAGCGTAAAACTCCGGGCAGCGATGCAACGTCTATTTCAAACAAGCTGACCGGTATGATGATGGGTACGCTTAAAGATGGTTTCGGTATCGCTATTACGCCTCCTCCAATTATGGAATTGGGTAACGGCTCGGGTCTGACCATCAACCTGCAAGACCGCAACAATACCGGTCATGCCGCATTGCTGGCGAAGCGCAACGAATTGATCGGCAAAATGCGCGAAAGCGGCCTGTTTGACCCGAGCACCGTCCGTGCCAGTGGTCTGGAAGATGCGCCGCAATTGAAAATCGACATCGACCGGGCCGCTGCTGCCGCACAGGGCATTTCGTTCTCAGACATCCGAACGACCCTGGCTTCCTCTTTGGGTTCGTCTTATGTCAACGACTTCCCGAACCAGGGTCGTCTGCAACGCGTGATGGTTCAGGCTGATGCTTCTGCTCGTATGCAGCCGTCCGACATCCTGAATTTGACTGTGCCCAACAGTTCCGGTGTCGCTGTCCCGCTTTCTACCATTGCTACTGTTTCCTGGCAGACAGGTACGGAACAAAGCGTCCGCTTCAACGGCTATCCCTCTATGGAACTTTCCGGCTCTCCGGCTACCGGTGTTTCATCCGGCCAAGCAATGGCTGCGGTACAGCAAATGGTTGACGAAATGGGCGGCGGTTACAGCCTAGAATGGGGCGGTCAGTCGCGCGAAGAAGCCAAAGGCAGTTCGCAAACCTTGATTTTGTACGGCTTGGCGATTGCTTCTGTATTCTTGGTGCTTGCCGCGCTTTATGAAAGCTGGTCTATCCCGCTGGCAGTTATCCTCGTGATTCCGTTGGGTTTGATTGGCGCGGCATTGGGTGTTACCGGGCGTAATACGTTTGAAGCTCTGTTGGGCAGTATCCCCTCGTTTACCAATGATATTTACTTCCAAGTCGGCTTTGTAACCGTAATGGGCTTGAGTGCGAAAAACGCGATTTTGATTATCGAGTTTGCCAAAGACCTGCAAGCGCAAGGCAAGAGCGCACTGGAAGCCGCGCTGGAAGCCGCACGCCTGCGTTTCCGTCCGATTATTATGACTTCGTTTGCCTTCATTTTGGGCGTGGTTCCGCTGTATATTGCCAGCGGTGCCAGCTCCGCCAGCCAGCGTGCCATCGGTACGACTGTGTTCTGGGGTATGTTGATCGGTACGATTTTGTCCGTGTTCCTTGTGCCGCTCTTTTATGTCATCGTGCGTAAATTCTTCAAGGAAACTCAGCGCGAACATGAAATGGCAGTAAAACACGCTGCCGAAGCGGGCATGATTTCCCACGAAGATCAAAATACGGACAACAAGCATTAAGCAAAAAGGTCGTCGGAAAACCTGAAACACGGTTTCAGACGACCTCAAGGAATCCTTATGAACAAAAAGACATACAAAACGGCATTGAGTGCCGTCGCCGCAGCCGTCGCGCTGTCCGCCTGTACCATGATCCCGAAATACGAACAACCGCAGGTTGAAGTTGCCGAAACCTTCAAATACGACACCTTCGACGACGGCATCCGCGCCGCCGACTTGGGCTGGCAGGACTTCTTTGCCGACCCGCGCCTGCACCGCCTTATCGACATCGCGTTGGAACGCAATACCGACCTGCGCACCGCCGCGCTGAACGCCGAAATCTACCGCAAACAATACATGATTGCCCGCAACGACCTGCTGCCGAGCATAAACGCCATCGGTACCGGTACGCGGACAGGCAGCTTGAGTGGCGGCGTTACCCGCAGCGAATACAGTGTCGGTTTGGGTGCGGCAGCGTACGAGCTTGACCTTTTCGGACGCGTCCGAAGCAACAGCCAAGCCGCATTGCAAGGTTATTTCAGCGTAGCCGCCAACCGCGATGCCGCCCACCTTGCTCTGATTGCCGCCGTTGCTAAAGCCCATTTCAACGAACTGTACGCCCAAGAATCGATGGCATTGGCGCAGCGCGTCCTCAAAACCCGCGAAGCCACCTACAAACTTTCCCAAATGCGCCACAAAGCAGGCGTGATTTCCGCCGTCGATTTGCGTCAACAGGAAGCCCTGATTGAATCCGCCAAAGCCGATTACGCGAACTCCGTCAAAAACCGCGAACAAGCCCGCAATGCCTTGGCAACCCTGATTAACCAACCCCTGCCGGAAGACCTGCCTGCCGCGCTGCCTTTGAGCAAACAGTTCAAAATCACCCGACTGCCTGCCGGCTTGAGTTCCGAAGTCCTGCTGAACCGTCCCGACATCCGCGCCGCAGAACACTCGCTCAAACAAGCCAATGCCAACATCGGCGCAGCGCGTGCCGCCTTCTTCCCCACCATCAGCCTGACCGGATCGGTCGGTACCGCGTCCGGCGAGTTGAGCGGCCTCTTCAAAAGCGGTACGGGCATCTGGTCGTTTGCACCTTCCATTACCCTGCCGATTTTCAACTGGGGTACCAACAAAGCGAATCTCGACGTAGCCAAGCTGCGTAAAGAGGCGCAAATCGTTGCTTACGAAGCCGCCGTCCAAGCCGCCTTCCAAGACGTATCCAACGCCTTGGTCGCACGCGAGCAACTCGACAAGAGCTACGCCGCGCTAAACAAACAAAGCCGCGCTTACAACGACTCCCTGCGCCTTATCAATCTGCGCTACAAACACGGCGTATCCAACGCCCTCGACCTGCTTGACGCAGAACGCAGCAGCTATGGAGCAGAAACCGCGTTGCTTGCCAACCAGCTTACCCGTCTGGAAAACCTTGCCGACCTCTATAAAGCACTCGGCGGCGGTTTGAAACGCGAAACCGTTAGCCAACCAGCCGCGCAGCAGTAAGTCTGTTTGAAATAAACGGCATCAAAACGTCGTCTGAAAACCGGCAATCGGGTTTCAGACGACGTTTTATATTTTGGCATGGATACAATATGGATGGATTGGGCTAGCAGGCAGGTATCTAAGAGTTTGAGCTTACGGCAATTCTAAAGTATGACTGACAATCTGAGGTCGGGATTCCTGCTTGCGCAGAATGACGATGATTAATTATTTCCTATTATGATTTATAGTGGATTAACTTTAAACCAGTACGGCGTTGCCTCGCCCTTACCGTACTACTGTACTGTCTGCGGCTTTGTTGCCTTGTCCTGATTTAAATTTAATCCACTATAGCTGTGTGTCTGCGGCTTCGTCGCCTTGTCCTGATTTAAATTTAATCCACTATACTATACAAAAAGGTCGTCTGAAAACTTCAGACGACCTGCTGTTTGATTACGCGGTTAGCTGCCCATCAATTTCAAACGCTGACCCGGGGTAACGGTTCGGGTATTTTTATTCCAACGGCGGATATCGTTGACATCTATGTTAAAGCGATCGGCAATCGTATTGAGCGTATCGCCTCTACGGACTGTGTAAGAAACATTTTGGATATTGTTTTTACGGGTTTTGACCAGATCCGCGCTAACGCGTAACAGCTGACCTTTTCGGATATTGCTGCCTTTGATGTTGTTGGTCACAATCAAATCGGCAACGCTTAAATTGTAGCGTTTGGAAATATTGAACAGGGTATCCCCATCAGCTACGCGGTGCATACCTGCCATAGTTGTCGGCTGGGCAGATGATTGATTATTTGCCCTTGCCAGTCGCGCTTCAGTACGGCTTTGATGCTTGGCAATATTTTCGGCAATACGTTCGCTGCGTGCTTTGGCTGCATCAACTTCTTGATGATGCGCGATATTTTGAGTAACAATAATTTGATCCTCTTCTTCCTTTTGCAAACGTGAATCAACATTGGCAAGCAATGCCATCATTTGGTCAGGTTCTTCGACTGCTGAAGGAGCGGAAGGAGTAGCTGATTTTGCCGATGCCACGACCTGAGGTTCTGTTAAGGTTAAGGCAGGTTGTGCAGGCTCGGCCGCCGCAATGACAGTTGTGTCCGTAGCAGGTTTGGCTTCCGTGGATTGTACGGTTTGAACGCGTTCTACACGGGGTTGGGCGGTTGTAACGGCATCGGCGGCGATAGGGGCAGTTGCAGCTTTGGTATTGGCAACAAAATCAAAGGTTGTTGGAGCAGGTTCTTGTGCAACCGTATTGGCAGGGGCGACGACTTTTTTGACTGTATCGGTTTTGAGTTCTGCCGTTTGAATCGGAGCCATTGTCGGCATATTCGAACGGTAGGTATCCGGAGTATTGTCAGTATCGATGAAATTAATCATATCCTGTTTGGTAGCAGTATCGGTTTGTGCAACCAAAATGGTACGTCCTTCAGACAGCGAATTGCCGTTTAAGCCGTTCAGTCGTTTGATTTCGGCAACGCTCATCCCGGTTTCTGTCGCAATCGTGTTCAGATTGGTATTGCGGGCCGAGGTATAAGCATTGAAAGAGAGCAGGGTTTCGGGATTCGCATTGCGGTAATTTTTTTCGAATGCGGATACGGCGGAAACAGGCAGCAATAATTTTCGGTTGTTTTTCGGGATGAAGACGGGTGCGTTGAAAGCAGGGTTCAATGTCAGCAGCTCGCTCTCGCTGATATTGGCGAGACGGGCGATGGTGCTGTTGTCGATGGGTTTGTCAATACTGACTGTTTGGAAATAAGGTTGATTGGTGATTTCGCTGATATTCATGCCGAAAGTCTGGGGGCTGGCGACAATATTGCGGACAGCCAGCAATTTGGGAACGTAGTTGCGTGTCTCGTTCGGCATGCGCAGGTTTTCGTAAGTCGGCTCCAAGCCTTGTGCGCGGGCACGGTTGACGGCGCGGCCTACATTGCCTTCGCCCCAGTTGTATGCAGCCAAAGCCAAAGACCAGTCGTTAAACAGCCCGTGCAGATATTGCAGGTAGTTCAGCGCGGCATCGGTCGCGGCATATATGTCGTGGCGGCCGTCATACAAAGGTGTTTTTTCCAAGCCGAAATGACGGCCGGTTGCCGGCATGAACTGCCACAGGCCGGATGCGCCGACGTGGGATTTGGCTTTGGTGACGAATGCGCTTTCAATGAAGGGGAGGAGCGCGATTTCGGCGGGCATATTGCGTTTTTTTACTTCGGTTGCAATATGGTACATATAAGGTTTACTGCGCGTGATGGTGCGGTCGAAATAGGCACCGTTTGCGGCGAATTTGCTTTCGTGGCGGCGGACCAGCTCGGAATTAACTTCGCTCATGCGGAAGTCTTTTTTCAATGAAGCCCACAGGCTGCCGGAACCGAAAGTCTTGGCTTTGGCTTGGTCGAGAAGGGCAGAATTGAGCCGCATCATTGCCATACCTGTTTGGTTGGGAGTGGCGTTTTGTGCGGCGGCCGCGCCGGAAACGGCGGATAAACCGGACAGCGTCAGGGCGATGGTTTTCAGTTTTGCCATAGTAGTCAATTATCAATATATATTATTCAGTCTTGGCGATGTTACTGTCTGATTCATGTGAACGTCAAGGATATGAGGGTAATTTACATATGACCGGGGCTTAATGATAAAATTTGTCGCGAAAATACGGCGGTTTGCGTATATATGCCGTCAAAATCAGATTAAGCAAAAGAACATCCTATGATTTCCGAAAATTCCTCCCTGCTCGATTTCGACCGCACCCATCTGCTCCATCCCTATACGTCCATGACCGATCCGTTGCCTGTTTATCCGGTGCGCCGTGCGGAGGGCGTGCATATCGAATTGGCGGACGGTACGCGGCTGATTGACGGGATGTCGTCTTGGTGGTGTGCGATACACGGCTACAATCATCCCGTTTTGAATCAGGCAGTTGAGGCGCAGATTAAACAAATGTCGCATGTGATGTTCGGCGGTTTGACGCACGAGCCGGCGGTGGAACTGGGCAAGTTGTTGGTCGGGATTTTGCCGCAGGGGCTGAACCGTATTTTTTATGCGGATTCGGGTTCGGTTTCGGTAGAAGTCGCGCTGAAGATGGCGGTGCAATACCAGCAGGCGGGGGGTTTGACCGCGAAGCAGAATATTGCGACGGTGCGGCGCGGGTATCACGGCGATACTTGGAACGCGATGTCCGTCTGCGATCCGGAAACGGGGATGCACCATATTTTCGGCAGCGCTCTGCCGCAGCGTTATTTTGTCGATAATCCGCAAAGCCGTTTCGACGATGAATGGGACGAGGCGGATTTGCAGCCTGTCCGCGCCTTGTTTGAAGCGCATCATGCGGATATTGCCGCCTTTATTTTGGAACCGGTCGTGCAGGGTGCGGGCGGCATGTATTTTTATCATCCGCAGTATCTTCGCGGGTTGCGCGATTTGTGCGACGAATTTGATATCGTGTTGATTTTTGACGAAATCGCCACCGGATTCGGGCGTACAGGCAAGATGTTTGCCTGCGAACACGCGGAGGTCGTGCCGGATATTATGTGTATCGGCAAGGGCTTGAGCGGCGGCTATATGACGCTGGCGGCGGCAATCACTTCGCAAAAAGTCACCGAAACGATTTCGCGCGGCGAAGCGGGCGTGTTTATGCACGGCCCGACGTTTATGGCGAACCCGCTGGCGTGTGCCGTTGCCTGCGCTTCGGTCAAGCTGCTTTTGTCCCAAGATTGGCAGGCAAATATCCGCCGCATCGAAAGCATCTTAAAAGGTCGTCTGAAAACCGCATGGGACATTCGCGGCGTGAAAGACGTGCGCGTTTTGGGTGCCATCGGCGTGATTGAGCTGGAAAAAGGCGTGGATATGGCGCGTTTTCAAGCGGACTGCGTGGCGCAGGGCATTTGGGTGCGCCCATTCGGCAGGCTGGTGTACCTCATGCCGCCTTACATCATTTCAGACGACCTCTTGACCGAACTTGCCGACAAAACCGTACAAATCTTGAAGGAACACAGCAAATGAAAGGCGTTTACTTCGTCAGCGGCATAGACACGGACATCGGCAAAACCGTCGCCACCGGCGTGTTGGCAAAACAATTGTTGCAGCAGGGCAAAAGCGTGATCACGCAAAAGCCCGTGCAAACCGGTTGCCAAAACATCGCCGACGACATCGCCGTCCACCGCAACATCATGGGCATACCCATGCAGGAAGCCGACAAACAGCGGCTGACCATGCCCGAAATCTTCAGCTATCCCGCTTCGCCCCACCTCGCCGCCCGTCTGGACGGCAGGGCTTTGGACTTGGACAAAATCCGCACCGCAACGCAGCAACTGGCGGCACAATACGAAATCGTATTGGTCGAAGGCGCGGGCGGATTGATGGTTCCGCTGACCGAAAACCTGTTAACCATTGATTATATTCAGCAACAGGCTTACCCCGTCATTCTCGTTACCAGCGGACGGCTCGGCAGCATCAACCACACCCTGCTCAGCTTCGCCGCGCTCAAACAATACGGCATCAGCCTGCACAGCCTGATTTTCAACCACATCCACGACAGCCGCGACGAACACATCGCCCAAGACAGCTTGGCGTATCTAAAGGGTCGTCTGAAAACAGATTTTCCCGATGCGGAGTGGATGGAGTTGGATAAGGTGGAGACGGACGAAAGGTCGTCTGAAAACGATTAACACATGAAACACATCAATCTAAACCCCATGAATCCCCCTTTGAATTGGCAAGACAAACTTCCCGACGAACTGCCGCAAGGCTGGAACGAACGCGCCGCTGCCTTGTGCCAAGCGCAATCGCTGACCGCCGCCTTACGCGCCTTGGGCGGCAGTTTTGCGGTAAAAGTGCTGTATATGGGCGAACTGGACGGGCAGGGCAATTTGTTTGGCGAAAACCATACCGAAACCGCCGCCCCGCAATTCGTCCGCGACGTTTTGCTGCATCTGGACGGCGTTCCCGTCGTACAGGCGCGTAGCGCGTGCAGCCCGCAATCGCAAGCCTGGCGCGGCGTGTTGGATTGCGGCACGCAGCCTTTGGGCGAGCGGCTGTTTGACGGCACGCTGCCGCTGAAGCGTTCGGCATTTGAGTTTTGTCTGATGGAAAACGCAGGCGGTCAGGATGATTTCAGACGACCTGTCGCTGCCCGCAGGTCTTATTTTGATTGGGATGGCGAGGTGTTGGAACTGACGGAATATTTTTTGGCGGGGTTGGCGTGGATTATGCGCTAAACGTCGCAGCAATATAAGGAAAGGTCGTCTGAAACGGTTTTCAGACGACCTTTTTAATCTATTACAATTTCACCGAATGCTCGCGCGTTTCGTGGAACACGATGTCCGGCCAGCGTTCTTGCGTGAGGCCCAAATTCACGCGGTTGGGGGCGAGGTAGGCGAGGTTGCCGCCTGCGTCTATCGCCAGATTGCCTGCATTGGCTTTTTCAAACTCCGCCAGCTTTTTCTTGTCGTCGCACGATACCCAGCGCGCCGACCAGATGGATGCGTTGTCGAACACGGCTTCTACGCCGTATTCGTTGGCGAGGCGAGAGGTAACGACTTCAAACTGCAACACGCCGACCGCGCCCAAAATCAAATCCGCGCCGCTCATGGGTTTGAAGACTTGTACCGCACCTTCTTCGCCGAGCTGTTGCAAACCTTTTTGCAGTTGCTTGATTTTCAGCGGGTTTTTGATGCGGACGCTGCGGAACAGTTCGGGGGCGAAGAAGGGGATACCGGTAAACGCCAGTTGTTCGCCTTCGGAGAAGCTGTCGCCGATTTGGATGTTGCCGTGGTTCGGGATGCCGATGATGTCGCCTGCGTAGGCTTCTTCCACCAGCTCGCGGTCGTGCGACATGAATGTAACCACGCTGGAGGCGGCGATTTCGCGGTTGATACGCAGGTGTTTCATCTTCATGCCGCGCTCGAATTTGCCGGAGCAGACGCGCAAGAAGGCGATGCGGTCGCGGTGTTTCGGGTCCATATTGGCTTGGATTTTAAAGATAAATCCGGAGAACTTCGGCTCGTCCGGCTCGACCATGCGTACGGTCGCATCGCGCGGTTTCGGTGCGGGCGCCCAGTCAATCAATGAATTGAGGATTTCCTGAATACCGAAGTTGTTAATCGCCGAGCCGAAGAATACGGGCGTGAGTTCGCCGGCGAGAAATTCGTCGAGATTGAACTCGTTGGAAGCCGCCTGCACCAATTCGATTTCGTCGCGCAATTGCTGGATTTCCAGCGGAAAGCGTTGTTCCAGTTCGGGATTGTCGATGCCTTTGATGATGTCGAACTCGTGCGGCAGACGTTCCCCGCCGGCTTCAAAGAGATAGATTTCATCGTTCAGGATGTGGTACACACCCTTGAAGTTTTTGCCCATGCCGATCGGCCAAGTGACGGGTGCGCAACGGATTTTTAAAATATTTTCCACTTCGTCCAGCAATTCCAAAGAATCGCGCACTTCGCGGTCGTATTTGTTCATGAACGTGACAATCGGCGTATTGCGCAGGCGGCAGACGTTCAAGAGTTTGATGGTTTGCGCTTCCACGCCTTTTGCCGCGTCGATGACCATCAATGCGCTGTCCACGGCGGTCAAAACGCGGTAGGTGTCTTCGGAGAAGTCTTGGTGTCCCGGCGTGTCCAAGAGGTTGACGGTGTGGTCTTTGTAGTCGAACTGCATCACTGATGAAGCGACGGAAATGCCGCGCTGCTTCTCGATTTCCATCCAGTCGGAAGTGGCGAATTTGCCGGTTTTCTTACCTTTTACCGTACCAGCGCTTTGAATCGCGCCTGAAAACAGCAAGAGTTTTTCGGTTAGCGTGGTTTTACCCGCGTCGGGGTGGGAGATGATGGCAAACGTGCGGCGGCGGCGCACTTGGTCGAGGATTTCTTGGGACATGGGCTTTCTTTGCAAAAAGGTTCAGGCCGCTTTTCCGACGGCCTGAGGAATGGTTGAGATGGCGGGGATTGTACAAAAAAACATTAATCGGTTCAATGATTAGGGGATAAAAAAGGTCGTCTGAAAGCTTTTCAGACGACCTTCTCTTGGATCGGCATCTTGTTTATTCGGTAATTTCTTCGATTATGGGGCTGTAAGTAGCGCTGTCAAAGGTGGGCATAGGCGGGGGCAGCAGGTTGTTGAGGGTTAGGGCTGCGGGGTTCAGGGTAGGGTAGCCACTGAAGGTTACGGTGTAGCCGCCGTTGGTTGTACTGTGGATTTTGGCATGTGCGCCTAATGGGAAAGTGCTTTTATTGGTGATGTGCCCGAAGGGGAAACCTGTCAGGACGGGGACTTTGGCGGTGCGTGAGACGTGGTTGACGACAGCGGAGAAGTCGTAGCTTGAGTCGTACACATCGCGGATGGTGCCCATACGGAAGTCGCCGAAGATGATGGCGCGTTGTTTTTGCAGGATGCCTGCAAGATAAAGCGTGTTCAACATGCGTTCGATGCGGTAGGGTTGTTCGCTGACGTCTTCGACGAACAGGATGCCGCCTTGGATGTCGGGCATATAGGGCGAGCCTGCGAGGGAGACGAGAACGCTGAGGTTGCCGCCCCATAAGGTACCTTCGACGTTGACGTTGGCGCGTTGGATGGCGGGAACGTCGATAATGTTGACGTTGTTGGTGGTGCCGCGGATGAACGAATCCATGGTGAAGACACTGGGTTCGGGTTTGCCGAATTCGCTGTAAACCATAGGGCCGGCGAAGCTTGCCATATTGCCTTTGGCGAGCAGGGCGAGTTGGACGGCGCAAACGTCGCTGAAGCCGAAGAACAAGGTGCCGCGTTCGCGCATTCTGGCGCCGAGTGAAGCGAAGTCGATTTGCGGCAGGATGCGTGCCGCGCCGTAGCCGCCGCGCAAGCCCATGAGGACTTTGGGTGTTTCAACGCGGCCGGTGGCGACCTCTTGGAAGTCGGCGGCACGTTGGGCGTCGGAGCCAGCGAAGCGTTGATAGCGTCGGCTGCCTGCTTGTTGGTTGGTCACAGTAAAACCTGCGTTATAGAGGCGGGTCAAGCCTGCGTTGACGCGGTTGGGGTCTTCGGCAAAGCCGGAAGGGGCGACGACGCGGAGGAGGTTGTCGCCGGAGCGTGGGGGATGGCTGGTTTTGGGCTGCACGGGTTGGGCTTTCGCTGTGTTGCCGGTTTGAGTGGACGGGGTAACGGTCGTGCCGGTGCCGCAGGCTTGCAGCAGTCCGGCTCCGGCTGCGGCGGAGCAGGCGCGGAGGAAATGGCGGCGGGAGGTTTGCCAGGTCATATGGTTTCCTTTGCTTGGGTTTCAGACGACCTTTTCGGCAGGGGTCGTCTGAAAATCGGTTGATATGCGGTATCCGATACGCCTATTGAGGTCGTCTGAACGTTACGCCAGCAGGGCTTTGACTTGTTCCGTCCAGTGGTCCGGCAGGGTCATGCCGTGTTCGCGGACGGGGGCTGCCCAAATCGGGGCGGGAAAGTTGGCATCGTTTTCGAAGCGGGTGATGACGTGCCAATGCAGATGGGGGACGACGTTGCCCAGGCTGGCAAGGTTGATTTTGGCGGGACGGAACACTTGGCGCATGGCGGCTTCGACTTTATACACCATTTCCATGATTTCGGCGCGTTCGGCGGCTGAAAGGTCGGTCATCTCGGCGATGTGGTCGTTCCAGATGACGCGGCAGAATGCCGGGGCTGAGGCTTCGTTGTGGACGGCGATAACGCGCAGGTTTGGGGTTTGCAGCAAAATGTCTTCGTTGTCGGCAGTGCAGATGGGGCAGGTCATGGGGTTTTCTCGTTTGGATATGAGGGGACAGGTTGTCGGAAATGAGAAAGGTCGTCTGAAAACTTAAATATATCGTTTTCAGACGACCTTCGATGATTTTATTTTCCGCGCATCAGCTCGAAGAAATCGTCGTTGTTTTTGGAATCTTTGAGTTTGCCCACCAAAAATTCGGTGGCCTCGATTTCATCCATCGGATGCAAGAATTTGCGCAAGAGCCACATGCGCTGCAACTGGTCGTTCGGTACCAGCAGCTCTTCGCGGCGCGTGCCGGATTTGTTGATGTTGATGGCGGGGAACAGGCGTTTTTCCGCCATGCGGCGGTCGAGGTGCAGCTCCATATTGCCCGTACCTTTAAATTCTTCATAAATCACATCATCCATGCGGCTGCCGGTTTCTACCAGAGCGGTCGCAATAATGGTGAGCGAACCACCTTCTTCTACATTGCGCGCTGCGCCGAAGAAGCGTTTGGGGCGGTGGAGGGCATTGGCATCTACGCCGCCGGTCAGGATTTTGCCGGAAGTGGGTACAACGGTATTGTAGGCGCGGGCGAGGCGGGTAATCGAGTCAAGCAGGATGACCACGTCTTTTTTGTGTTCCACCATACGCTTGGCTTTTTCAATCACCATTTCCGCCACTTGGACATGGCGCTGCGCCGGTTCGTCGAAGGTAGAAGACACGACTTCGCCGCGTACGGAACGGCTCATTTCGGTAACCTCTTCGGGGCGTTCGTCAATCAAAAGGACGATGAGTTCGACGTCGGGATAATTGGCGGTAATCGCGTGGGCGATGTTTTGCAGCATCACGGTCTTACCGGTTTTCGGCGGCGCAACCAAAAGGGCGCGTTGTCCGCGGCCGATGGGGGAAACTAAATCAATGGCGCGGCCGGTAAGGTTTTCTTCGGCTTTAATGTCGCGCTCAAGTTTGAATTGCTTGGTAGGGAAAAGCGGGGTGAGGTTTTCGAAGAGGATTTTGTGTTTGCAAACTTCGGGATGATCGCCGTTGATGCTGTCGAGACGGACAAGGGCGAAATAGCGTTCGTTGTCTTTGGGTACGCGCACGCTGCCTTCGATGGTGTCGCCCGTATGCAGGTTGAAGCGGCGGATTTGCGTGGGTGAGACGTAGATGTCGTCGGGACCTGCGAGGTAGGAAGTGTCTGCGCTGCGTAAAAAGCCAAAGCCGTCGGGCAGGATTTCGAGCGTGCCGGAGCAGGTGAAGCTTTCGCCCTGCTTCATCATTTGTCGGACAATGGCGAATACGAGGTCTTGTTTGCGGAAACGGTTGGCGTTTTCAATGCCGTGTTCTTCTGCCATTTCCAAGAGCTTGGAAATGTGTAGGGTTTGTAGTTCTGAAACGTGCATGATTTTTGACAGTTGTATTGGAAAAGATGGGATTCGGAAGACAGAGGTCGTCTGAAAAGATTGGTGTACGGAACGTACGGTGATTTTTGAGAAACCTGAATTGTAGGCAGTCGGAGGACGGGTGTCAAATTTAGGCGGGACAAGGTTTGTATGGCATAGGTTTTGTTGCATGACTGGTAACATCGAATTGAAAAAGTCGTCTGAAATAGGTTTCAGACGACTTTGATAAGAAATAACCATCTTCTACTGAAAGATTAGTATTTGTTCAGACGATCTTTGGGAAAAATACTGCGATAGGCGGTGTATATGCCGATCATTGCTACAGGGTAGAGAACCAGGTAAGTAATCAATAAGAAGATGAAGAACAAAATAAGGAAAGGGCCGGAGAGCGCGGTTGATTGCTGCATCGATGCTTCTGTTGCAGATACGGAAAGCATAACTGTCATAAATATGAACCAAAACGCGATACCGATACCCAGCCAAATTAAGCCGTATACAAGCAGGGCGGGGATGTTGCGGCGGCAGGCATTGAAGCTGGCCTTAATGGCGGCAACAGGGTTCATATCCTCCAACATGACAAAGGCGGGAGCCAGCCAAAACATCATGGAGTAAATGGCGATAATAACCAACAGGATAATAAATAAAATCGGAAAGGCCGGCATAAAGTCTGCCCTTAAGAAATTTCCGTTGGCGAATATGCCGAAAGGAATAACAACGGCCAAAGCTAAAAGCAGGCATACGACGATACTCAGCAGTAAAAGAATCAGGAATGCTCCGCTTTTTTTAATCGAAAATCCGGCAAACAGAGAGCCGAAGTTGAAATTCTTACCTTGCGCGGTTTGGGCTGCAAGCAGCACGATACCGCCGAGGAAACAAAAGCCCACCCAATAGAAAAACAGATTGAAGAGCAATTCTCGGATTATTATGGTTGAGGTGAAATCATTGAAATCATTGAAATCATTGAAATCAGCGGGCGGGCTTTCAACGCCTAGCAAACCGAATAGAAAACCTACAAAGAGCGGAATAAGGCTGACTAAAATAATTGCGCCCATCCATTTGAATTTGTTTTTACTGAAAATACGCCATGAGTCGGTAAACCAGCTTACTCCTTCGCCTGCGCGCAGACGTTTGGGTTCGTTGACGGAGTTTTGGGGGGTGATAGGGTGCTGGGAAGGTTGCAGTGTTTCCATAAAAATAATTTCCAAGTTTACAGATGAGAAAGGCTATCATTATATCATAAGTGTATATGGTTATTTGTTGAGAGTTTGACAAAAGGTCGTCTGAAAATTTTTCAGACGACCTTTGTGTTTGGCATGAGGCAGTTTATAGCGTACCAAGATAAATTGCAGATGGGTTATTGGGCGATATGTTTCGAAATCTATCGGCAGACGGTTTTCTGTTTTGGGAAGGATACGCTTAAAGAAACGATGGCGGCTTGCTGTCTGTCAGCTGAACCAAAAGCGGAAAACCAAATAAAAAACCAATGCCAATACGCCTGCCCAAACGATCAGCATAAATCCTGCAACGGCCTGCCCTAATCGGTAAACGGGATTTTTACGTTCGTCTTCGGGCAGGGAAGGTTGGGTGTTTTTAGGTTCGGTCATGTTGTCGGCTCCCGTCGGTAATCGGATAGAGGCGTAAGGTTACGCCGTGGCGGGGAAAGATTCAAGTTTGCTGCATTTTTACAGCGGGAGACCTTTGCAAAATTCTCCCCAAATCCC
>NZ_KV812096.1:0-11645 GCF_001813335.1 Neisseria sp. HMSC055H02
GTCTTGGTGGGAATTTAGGGGATTTTGGGGGGATTTTGCAAAGGTCTCCTGCAATCATTCCCGATGGGCAGGAAACTAAGTAGGTGGATTTTCTCGGCAACTGTTTTTGAGACATCTGCCCTTTCGAATTTCCAATGGATTCCGGTTTGGTGAATGATGGCGGAAGTGAGGGGTTTTAAAAACAGGTTTACCAGGGAAGAGGTCGTCTGAAACGATGAATTCACGTTTTCAGACGACCTCTTCCGATTTTCGGCCTCTATGCCGCATCCGACGATTCTTCCTTTACCGCGTCCAGCAGCGGTATCAGCAGCTCTTCCACCAATCTTTGGAACAACGCTCCTTCTACCGGTTCGGTGTCTTCGTTGCCGAACACTAAGGCAACTTCGGTATAGTCTTTTTGCCCTTTGCTGACTTTGTTGCCGTGATAGCTTTCCCTGGCTTTGTTCAGGGCATCTTCCCAGCTCTGTTTTTTGCCGTAGGCTTCGGCGGCGGCGAGGCTGGTTTTGGCGAAGAAAGGCAGCGGGCGCGTTTGTCCGAGGTTGAAGAACGTCAGCCATTTTTGCAACATTTGTTGCGCTTGGCTGCTAGGGATTTCGGGATAAAGCGTTGTTTCTTCAGGCTGAACGATATGGGTTTGGCAGGTTTCGGTTTCAGACGACCCTACCGCCGACCCTACCGCGCAAAAGATTAAATGTTCGAGCAGAAGGGCGATGCGTTGCGGGGCATTGGGTTTGCGGTCGAGGTAGAACACTTGGCCGCATTGGTACAGGTTGCCGAGGCTGCCTTGCAGGGTTTGCCCGTCGAACTGGATTTCATAGGCGAAGGGCGGCAGTTTGGGGCTTTGCAGCAATGCGCCGTCTATGCGTTTGGCTGCGGCTTGGAAATTCTGTTGCCACAATTTACCCAATTCACCGGCGGGTAACAGGCTTTCGGCGTCGAGGCGGACGGCGGTTTCTTGAAAGTCTTGGTTGTGGCGGCGGGCGTCTAGGTAGGCGGCGGCGATTTTGTCGGCGCGTTGCGGCTCGAAGGGTTCGGCGGATTCCCATGCTTCGTCGCGGTAGGGTTCGCGCCAGCCCAAGGTTTGTTGCAGCCATGCTTTGACGGGATTTTTCCAGAAGCGGATGAAGTCGTCCTGCCAGACGGTCGGGACGGGGGTGTTTTCTTCGAGGGCTTCGCTGAAAAACGGACGCACCTGTTCGCGCGGGCGGTTGAGGGCTTCGGCGTAGTCTTGCCGCGTGCTGAAGAGGTCGTCTGAAATTTTGTCTGCGATGAAATAGCGGTGGGAGAACGGTTGCAGGGGGTGTTGCTCGACCCAGTGTTCCGCCAGCTCTTTGCTGCGCCGTCCGGTCATGGCGGCGATGGTGTCGATGAGTTCGCTGACGAGGGCGGACGGGGCGAATTCGTCGTCGTTGCGGATGCTGCGGCCGACGTAGGAGAGATAAAGGATGTTGCGCGCACTGATGATGGCTTCGAGGAAAAGGTAGCGGTCGTCGTCGCGGCGGGCGCGGTCACCTTTTTGCGGGTGTTTGGCAATCAGGTCGAACACGGCGGCTTTGGTGTTGCGCGGGAAATCGCCGTCGTTTAGCCCCAAGAGGCAGATAACTTTAAACGGCAGGCTCCTCATCGGCACCATGCTGCAAAAGGTGATGCCGCCGCGCAGGAATCCTGCTTGGCTTTCGCTGCCTAAGAAGCGGCGGATGTGGCGGATGACGGTGTGTTGCGGCAAAGTGCCGCTAAAGCCCGCCAACGAGGTTTCTTCCTGCCATTTTGCCAACGCCTGCTCAAACTGCTGCAAGGCGTATTGGTCGTCGGCGTCGGGCAGGAATAATGACTGCACCAAATCGCGGCAGCGTTCCGTCCATTCTTCCGCCGCTGCGGGTTTGCGCCACTCGGCGGCGAGGCGTGACAGCGTGCGGATGAAGGCGGCAAAGCGGCCGAACACATCGAGGCGGTTGACATCGCCGTGCCACGCACTGACGTTTTGCCAGAGCGGGCTGCCGTCGTCGGGCAGCATCCAGCCCAACACGATGCGCTCCAATGCCTGCTGCCAGGTGAACAGATTGTCCGCCGCGCCGCGCATCGTTCCGTCCAAGCCCCAATGCACGTTCAATTCGGCAACGGTGTCGTGCAGCAGCGGCAAATCGTCTGCCGTCAGCCCGAAACGGCGCAGCACCAAACCGCTTTCCAACAGCGGCAGCACTTTATCGACTTCAAACCGGCTTTCCAACAAATCCAGCGTCTGCTCCAGCGCGTAAAGCAGCGGCTGGCGGCGGCTGAGTTTCACGTCCGAAACCGAATACGGCAAAGCCTGCGCCCCGCCCTGCGCCTGCCCGAACACCGCTTCGATAAACGGGCTGTATGGTTCGATGTTCGGCGTCAAAACGGCAATATCGTGCGGCTGCCAGTCCGGATGTTCGTGCAAAATCCGCAACAGCTTGTCTTTCAAAATCTGCAATTCGCGCAAGGGGCTGTGTACCGACACAATACGGACGGAGCCGTCATCCAGCAAATCTGCGCGACTGTTTTCAGACGGCATCCGCAGGTTTTGAATATCGTTTTGCAGGCAGTGCAGCAGCGTGTCATCTGAAACTTCTTCAAACACTGGCTGCTCCTCCAAGCTGATTTCCGTCAGAAAATCAAAAAAATCACGCCCCTGCTTGCCCAACGATGCCAAGAGCGGATGCCCCGTCTGCGACAAATCCGCATCGTCGCCGCCCTTCAAAAGCTGCGCCGCCTCAATCACATTGCCCCAATACTGATCGCTCGGATTGAGTGCGAACACAAACACATCGCAATGTTCCGAAATTTTCTGCAAAAGCTGCAAATACATCGGCGCCATCGTCGAAATGCCGAACACGAAAAACCGCTCGGGCAGGTGCGCCTTATCCAAAGACGACAGCAGCTTTTCCCACAGCGCCACACGGTGCGGCGCAGATTGGTTGCCGTCGTCCAAATAGCGCCAAAGCTGCGCCTGCCAAACCTCGTCGTCGCCCAGTCCTAAAAGTTTGCCTTCCTGCCAGGCATCAATCCACTGCGGCCGGTACACCAGATACTGGTCGAAAATATCCGCCAACTGCCCCGCCAACTGATAATCCGCCGACTCGCCGCTGCCCAAATAGCTTTGCAAGACAGAGCGGACGTTTTCAAACTCAGAGGTCGTCTGAAAACGCTCGCTGCGGAACAAAACCAACAGCCGCCAGCGCATCACCTCCGGCGAAAACGGACTGAGCGCGGGAATATCGGGAATCAGCTTCTGCATCAACTGCCACGTCAAACCCGCCGGCAGGCTGAATTGCAAATTCGCCGCCACCCCCAGTTCGCGCGCCAGATACACGCTCAAATAACGCCGCATCCCCTGACTCTGCACCACAATCTGTTCCGCCGCCAAAGCAGACTCAAGCGGCCTGACCCTTTGGATTCCGGCAAACAGGGCGGCTAGCGATTCGAGGCGGTTGGATTGGTAGAGGTAGAACATGGCGGGAGTAGGGCGGTGGATAATAAACGGGATTATATAGTGGATTGAAATAGAAAATACCTGCGCGTGAATATCTGTACAGGTATTTTTTATTTGGATTGACAGGATATGGGCTTATCGGCTGATGACGGCTGTTTTACCGGATCTGTTTTAGGGATTGAACAGTAACGGAGAGAGATGGGTTTAAGGTCGTCTGAAAACGTTTCAGACGACCTTAAAACATATTTAAATCGCTATGTCCGAATATGGTTTCTCTTGCCAGTGGGAAATGGTAGGCCGGCTGTTTATTGGGATCGATAGCAAAAGGTCGTCTGAAAATATTTCAGACGACCTTGGTTGTTTACGATGCCGGTATCTCCGCCGCGCAAGGTTTGGCGGTTTTATGTTTTGGCGATTTCAGGAAATTGCGGCAGTCTTCCAAAATTTGGGGCAGAAGCGGTTCGAATTCCTTTCTGCTGCGGATTTTGCCGGTGTAAAACGGCATCGTGTAAGGATAGTAATAATACATATCTTGCATCCATTGCGCGCCTTCTTTGGTTTTACCTTGACGGTAGAGGTAGAGGCCGACCTGGTAGGCATTGCTGTAAGGGCGGTAGGTGAGTGCGTCGAATGCCGCTTTTTGCGCCCAAGGTTGGACTTTTTCATCGGCCGGATCGGCACGGCGGGTCAGGCTCAGGTCGGCATAATAGGCCAGCATGGGACTGGTTTCGGAAATGCGGCGCAGTCCGGAAATTTTGGCGTTGACTTGAGACGGGCCGTCGGTTTTGGGTTGACGGCTGTAAGCGGTCAGGTCGGTGTAGTTCCAGCCTAAGTGCAGCGTGCCGCCGATAATGGCCAATGCGGCGATACCGCCTGCCAAATTGCGGCGGCGGGCTTGTTTGATTCCGTCGGATACATCTTCATAACGCGCGCTTGAGAGCGAAAGCATGAGGGCGAACGGGGTCAGGAAGTAGATGTACCAAAGCGGGTATTCGAGCATGCTGTGGCACATGGTTACGCTTGCGGCGGTCAGTAGGAACAGGTTGGCAGGATTAGACGGACGGGCAATCAAACGCCAAACGCCCGCCAGCATGGTTCCCGCGCTCAATAATGCGCCTGTCAGCCCCATTTCGGCAAGGATTTGCAGGATAAGGTTGTGGCAGTGGGTGAACAAAACGCCTAGGATGTTATTGGCAAAGTACTGTTTTTCGGCATTTAACAGAAAACTCAGGCTGCCGAAGCTGTTCCAGCCGTGTCCGAGGATTGGGGAGCGGGTAAAGGCGGTCCAGGCATTCCGCCATTCGATTTGGCGCGCAGAACCTTCAAAATCGCTGTGCCCCGCACGTTCGACGGCGGTTTCGTAACGGCTGTTGCCCAGTAAATCAAGCAATGTCCCCATGCCGAACTGGAAAACCGCAGCCAATACCGCTGCGAAAAAGAAGATTTTGATTAAGCGTGCCGATTCGCGGCCTGCCCGCCAGTACCAAAAAGGCAGAATCAATACGATAGCGATGATGTAGCCCAAGATAGTGCGCGAGTTGACCAAACCCAAGACGGCAGTCAGCAGAAATACGCAAATAAATCCCAGCCAGTCGGGCATTTTCCGCGTTGCCCACAAATAGGATGCGGCAAGTACGCCCCACATCAGATAATGGCCCAGATGGTTGCGTTGTCCGAGCTGACCGTTTACCGTTCCGCCGCCGTAAGCCAATATGCCGTGAAACAGGGAAATGTCCGACCATCCTTTGAACTGCATAAATGCCACGACAGCCTGCGCGGCTGCACCAAAAAACAATGCCCATGCGAATACGGTAACAATTCTGTCCTGCCCGTAAGCGGAAATCCAGCCGCGGCAGGCCCAAGCAGACAGGGCGAGGATGACGAAGGTCCATGCCGCCAAGTCGCTCATCCCGGGATACAGCAAGCCCATTATCCGAGGCTGTATCGCCCAATATGCCGCCATCAGCAACAGTCCGACAGATACATAAGGCAGGCGGATATTGAGCAGGCCTTTATATGCCGAAGCCAATACTAAAATTGTCGCACCCAACAGGGAGCCGGCTTCAAGGTAGAAGCTCGGCAGTGGGCCTACGCGGTAAATCGACAGGAAAGGGACGGCGCAAACCCAGATAAAACAAACCCATAAAGGCAGCAGGCGGATATTCCATTCATTTTTAAGATGATATGCGGTACGGGCAAACATTATTTCCCCTCTTTTTTGTGTTGTTTGATAAATGCGAGGCAGGCGGCAAAGAAAATTATGCAGGAGATAAGAGACAATGCGGCGCACATACGTTCGGCAGGCGAAGCGTCAAACAGGCGCATGACCGCCTCGGCAAAATAAATCAGAATCAGCATAGAGCTGTATTGATAAGTATAAATACGGCCCTTGAGTATGCCGCCCAGCGGCAGGCATAAAGGCAGGGCTTTGAGGGCAAGCCATGAACCGCCGTCGCGCAAAGGCGCAATCCACAATTCCCAAGACAGGGAAAGGAGGATCAGAAAAATCAGGCTGGCGCACGAGGCAAGATAGGGTAGGGAAGGTTTCGATGATGTATTCACGGGCAGGTCTGAACGGCTTTCAGCCGGATATTGGAACGCGAATTATACCGAAACAGGATGTGATGACGCAAAAAGGTCGTCTGAAACCCTCTATCTGAAGGTTTCAGACGACCTATTGCCGTTTCATCATTTTTTTTTAGATTTTGGTAAAGATGGCTTCGTTTTCAAAACGCGATTTTGGCAGCGCAGCGTTGAAATCGTCTGCGGCACGGTAGCCGAAGGAGACGACGGCGACGGCTTTGTAGCCTTTTTCGGTCAAACCGAATTCCTCATTCAAAACCTGCAAATTCACGCCTTCCATCGGCACGGCGTCGATGCCTGCTGCGGCAGCGGCGAATAGGGTGAGGCCCATGTTGAGATAGACTTGTTTGGCAAGCCATTGCTCTTCATCTTGGATTTGGTTGCGGTGGATACCCAAGAACAAGCGGCGGGTAGAGTCGCCGGCCTGCTTGGCTTCTTCCGTAGCAAAACGTCCATCTTTGTCTTCTTGTGCCAATACGGCGGCGACATAATCATCGTCGGCGCAAACGCGGGCGGTGAAGACGACGACGTGGGAGGCATGAGTAATTTTTGGGGCGTTGTAAGGGAGTTTTTCGGTGGATTTGGCAATGCGCGCTTTGCCCGCTTCATCATCGGCGATGATGAAGTGCCACGGCTGCATATTGACGCTGGAGGGGCTGTTGCGCAGGGCGGCTTCGATATGGGCGAAGTCTTCGGCAGCGATTTTTTTGGACGGGTCGAAAGATTTGGTGCTGTATCGTTGGCGGACGATTTCGGTAATATTCATGATTTATTGCCTCTTTATAAAAAAAGAAAAACAGATTATAGGAAGGTCGTCTGAAAGGAGCAATCAGGCAAATCTTAATACTTTAGACGATAGGAAGACTTTTATTTTTCGCCGATTGAAGATAATAAGTACATGCAAAAAAGCCTGAACAAATTGTTCAGGCTTTTTAAATTTGGCTCCCCGACCTGGGCTCGAACCAGGGACCTGCGGATTAACAGTCCGTCGCTCTACCGACTGAGCTATCGGGGAATGGGGAGTATTATATAGCCCTGAAAAAAAGTGTCAACTAAAATTTTAACTGACGAAACGGCAGCATTTCAAATATTTGAATGGTAAGTATATTATTTTGACTTTATTCCATTAATATTTTGCGCTGATTAATTTCCCGTTTTTAAATACCTGTTGCTGCATGACGTTGCCGTTGTAGGCATATACGGTTAATGAACCGTCATACGGTGTGGCGCGGAATTGTAGCAGCCGGTCGCGGGGCAAGGGGTAGGGGTCGGTGCGTTTCCTGCTGTTGTCGCTGTAGAAATCCTGTACCAGATATTCATGATTATGCCTGCTGATTAATTGCCGATAGTAACCGCCTTTGACGGGGCTGTCGGCAGGGTTGCCCTGTGCGTCAAAGTAAGTAACGATTTGTTCTTCGATAATATGGATGCCGCCGTTGTTTTTAGGGATACGGTTTTCCCTTTTGCCGATGCCGACGGGAATATTGACAGAGGTACCTAATCCGATATGGCTGCCTATACCTGTTCCCAAGCCGAGGCCTACCGACATGCGGGGCGAGTCTGCAGTGCAGGCGGTCAGGATGAAGGCGGATAGCGATAACGCGGTGGCAATAGGTTTCATAAGATAATCCTCATGGGTTGAATATCCATATAAAACAATTATATATTATAGAGTGGCATAGGTAGAAAATATCGGCGGCTAGACAGCCGCCGATATTTTTTATGAAGCCAAGATGCGTGGGAAAAGGATTTCGTTTTCCAAGTGGATATGTTCTTCCAAATCGTCCGACAGTTCTTGTGCCAACGCGTACAACCTTTGCTGGTCTTTGTCGGCGTTTTGCGGCGGAGTGAAATGATTGGTCAGGGTTTTCAACTGCGCCAGTGCGCGGTCGTGTTCTTCGTGTTCGTGCATCATGACATTAACCGGCATGGCGGCGCGGCTGCCCAAGCCCTGTTTTGCCATCGGAAACAACATACGTTCTTCCTTCATCATGTGCATCAGCAGCTCGTTTTGGATGTATTCGAGCAGTTCCGGCAGTTCGGCAGGGAAGCCGTCGGGCGAGGTTGAGGCGATTTTATGCGCCAAGGGGACAAGCTCTTCAAGTTGTGCGCGGTGGGTATTGTGATAGCGGCTGATGACATGGTCTATCACGGTATTTACGGGGGAAACTTCCCAAACGGTCAAATCGGTCATGGCGGTATTCCTGAATTTAGTCGTTTTCAGACGACGTTTAAGGTTTGTGGTAAAGATTGATATTGTATGAATGTATTCGAAGCATACACCCCGCGCGGGCGGATGTACAGTTTTCGGCCTTGTTTCACGCAATACTTATAACCAATTTTTCTTTGCGGGAAACAAACCATTCTTTCCGTTTTTCAGACGACCCCGTTAAAGTGGCAGCATCTTCTTTTTCCCTTCCGAGCGACCATGTTATTACTCAAAACGCCCAGCGTATTGCCCGGCTTCAAAATCAGCCTCGGCCTGACCGTATTGTGCCTGTCGCTTCTGGTGGTTTTACCGTTTGCGATGATGGCGGCGAAAGCGGCGGAAATCGGCTGGGGCGGCTTTTGGAACACGATTGCCGAGCCGAACGTGTTGGCGGCGGTATGGCTGAGTTTGCGGATGTCGTTTTATGCGATGCTGACCAATGTCGTGTTCGGCACGCTGGTGGCGTGGGTGTTGGTGCGCTATGAATTTCCGCTCAAGGGGCTGGTGAACGCGCTGGTCGATTTGCCGTTTGCGCTGCCGACGGCGGTTACGGGCATCGCGTTGGCGACCCTGTATGCGCCCAACGGTTGGATAGGCCGTTTTTTCGAGCCTTTGGGCATCAAAATCGCGTTTACGCCCGTCGGCATTTGGATTGCGCTGGTCGTCGTCAGCCTGCCCTTTATCGTCCGTGCCGTACAGCCGGTATTGGAGGAATTGTCGGGCGAATATGAGGAAGCGGCGGCGACTTTGGGGGCAAACCGCTTCACGACGTTCCGCCGCGTGCTGCTGCCGGAAATCACGCCGGCGCTCTTAACCGGTGCGGGCATGATGTTCGCGCGGGCAACGGGGGAATACGGTTCGGTGATTTTTATCGCGGGCAACATTCCGATGGTTTCCGAAATCCTGCCGCTGATTATTACGGGCAAGCTGGAACAGTTCGACGTACAGGGCGCGTCGGCGGTGGCGTTGTTTATGCTGCTGGTTTCGTTTGTGATTCTGTTTGCGCTGAACGTGATGCAGTGGGCGTTGAGCAGGCGTTCGGGAGCGAAGGGTTGAGGGGGCGTCTGAAAAACGTAGGTCGGATTTTTGAATCCGACGTTTTGACACCTGAAACTGAAACAACGGAAACACCGGATATTTTGTCGGATTCAAGAATCCAACCTACCGTTAAAAGTCGTCTGAAATCCCTGTTGCCGTCATTCCCGCGCAGGCGGGAATCCACCGCACGGCAACAGAAAAACCAAAAATAAATAAGGCAGCCGAACTTTATCGAGGGATTCCCGCCTGCGCGGGAATGACGGCAGATAGACGCTTTTTGCTCTCTTAATCAATAAAAGGTCGTCTGAAAACGAATCCGCCTCACAAAAAACGGTTTTTCAGACGACCTCCAAACATCTTAAAACCAACCAGAGAACACCACCGCCATGAAACCCTATTCCGCCAATCCCAATCTGACCGAACCGCGCTGGCTGCGCGTGCTGTTGACCGCCGTCGCGCTGGGGTTCCTGCTGCTGATGCTGGTCGTACCGCTCATCGCCGTGTTTTACGAGGCGCTGAAAGGCGGTTGGGATTTGTACCTGCAATCTATTACCGATCCTGAAGCGTGGGCGGCGATCAAGCTCACCCTGATTACCGCCGCAGTGGTCGTTCCCGTCAATGCCGTCTTGGGCGTGGCGATGGCGTGGCTGTTGACCCGCTTCGACTTCCGCGGCAAGCAGTTGCTGACCACCCTGCTCGATTTGCCGTTTTCCGTATCGCCCGTGGTGGCCGGTTTGATGTTCGTCCTATTGTTCGGCGCACACACGGCGTTGGGCGGCTGGCTGGAAGCACAAGGCATACAGATTATCTTCGCCATCCCCGGCATTATTCTGGCAACGCTGTTCGTTACCTTCCCCTTTGTCGCGCGCGAAATCATCCCGCTGATGCAGGCACAGGGCGACAGCGAAGAACAGGCCGCCCTGATACTCGGCGCAAGCGGCTGGCAGATGTTTTGGCGCGTTACCCTGCCCAACATCAAATGGGCGCTGCTCTACGGCATCATCCTTACCAACGCCCGCGCGATGGGCGAATTCGGCGCGGTCAGCGTGGTATCGGGACACATACGCGGCGAAACCAACACCATCCCGCTTTTGGTAGAAATCTTCTACAACGAATACAACTTCACCGGCGCATTCGCCCTCTCCGGCGTATTGGCACTTTTAGCACTGGCGACGCTGGCGGTGCAGAACATCATCACAAAATTACAAGATAAAAAACTCGCCGCCGCCGAAAGGAACGCAGCATGAGCATCACCATTCAAAATCTAAACAAACACTTCGGCAGTTTCCACGCGCTGAAAAACATCAACCTCAACGTCCCCACCGGCAAACTCGTTTCCCTGCTCGGCCCTTCCGGCTGCGGCAAAACCACGCTCCTGCGCATCATCGCCGGACTGGAAAACGCCGACGGCGGCAACATCCTCTTTGACGGGCAAGACGTAACCGCCAAGCATGTGCGCGAACGCAAAGTCGGTTTCGTGTTCCAACACTACGCCCTCTTCCGCCACATGAACGTGTTTGACAACGTCGCCTTCGGTTTAACCGTATTGCCCAAGTCCGAACGCCCGTCCAAAGAACAAATCCGCGCCAAAGTCGAAGAATTGCTCAAACTCGTGCAACTCTCCCACCTTGCCAAATCCTATCCGCACCAGCTCTCCGGCGGCCAACGCCAACGCATCGCCCTCGCCCGCGCCCTCGCCGTCGAACCTAAACTCCTGCTTTTGGACGAACCCTTCGGCGCACTGGATGCCAAAGTCCGCAAAGAATTGCGCACCTGGCTGCGCGACATCCATCACAACCTAGGCGTAACCAGCATTCTGGTTACACACGACCAAGAAGAAGCCCTTGAAGTTTCCGACGAAATCGTCGTTATGAACCACGGCAAAATCGAACAAACCGGCAGCGCCGAAGCCATTTACCGCAAACCCGAAAACGCCTTCGTTACCGAATTTCTCGGCGAAACCGACGCCTTCGAAGGCAGAATCGAAAAAGGCATCTGGCATTACAACGGCTTCGCGTGGAAATTGGACACGCAATACAAATGGCAGGAACAAACCGCCACCGGCTACATCCGCCCGCACGAATGGCAGCTCGCCGCCGAACACGAAACCCCGATGATCCGCGCCAAAATCGAAAAAATCCACGCCGTCGGCGCACTGACGCACGTTTTGGTGAAACACGGCAAACAGGACGTACATATCACGCTCGCAGGCAGCGACGCGTCAAGGCTGGATTTGGCCGCAGGGCGGGAATTGGCATTGGTACCGAAACAGGTTTATGTGTTCTCGCAGAACGAGTTGATTGAATATTCGATTTGATAGAGGGGATAACGAAAGGTCGTCTGAAAACAGGTTTTCAGACG
>NZ_KV812096.1:11745-26906 GCF_001813335.1 Neisseria sp. HMSC055H02
CGTCTGAAAACAGGTTTTCAGACGACCTTTGCTTTTTGATGGATGGCGGGTTCGACCGAATCAGTCTTTCAACCTGAATTCCGCAGCGCGCGCGTGGGCAGTCAGGCTTTCGCCGTGTGCCAACACGCTGGCGGTTTTGCCCAGTTTCTGCGCGCCTTGTTCAGAGACTTGGATCAGGCTGGAGCGTTTTTGGAAGTCGTAAGTGCCTAGTGGCGAGGAGAAGCGGGCGGTGCGGCTGGTGGGCAGGACGTGGTTGGGGCCGGCGCAGTAGTCGCCGAGGCTTTCGCTGGTGTAGCGTCCCATGAAAATCGCGCCGGCGTGGCGGATTTTTTTCGCCCATTTCTGCGGGTTTTCTACCGACAATTCCAAGTGTTCGGGGGAAATGTAGTTGGCGATTTCGCAGGCTTCGTCCAAGTCTTTGGCGAGTATCATCGCGCCCCTGTTGCCGAGCGAGGCTTCGATGATGTCGCGGCGGGGCATGGTTTCGATGAGGCGGTTCATGGCGGCTTGAACTTCGTCGAGATAGGGCTGCGACGTGCCGATAAGGATGGCTTGGGCGATTTCGTCGTGTTCGGCTTGGCTGAACAAATCCATCGCCACCCAGTCGGCGGGCGTGGTGCCGTCGGCGATGACGAGGATTTCAGACGGCCCCGCCACCATGTCGATGCCGACTACGCCGAACACACGCCGTTTGGCGGCGGCGACGAAGGCGTTGCCCGGGCCGGTGATTTTATCGACCTGCGGTACGGACTCGGTGCCGTAGGCGAGGGCGGCAACTGCCTGCGCGCCGCCAACGGTGAAGACTTTGGTAACGCCCGCGACGAAGGCGGCGGCAAGTACGATGTCGTTGCGTTCGCCTTTGGGCGTGGGGACGACCATGATGATTTCTTTCACGCCTGCGACATGGGCGGGCATGGCGTTCATGATGACGGAACTCGGATACGCCGCTTTGCCGCCGGGGACGTAAATGCCGACGCGGTCGAGCGGTGTAATCTGTTGTCCCAACAGCGTGCCGTCTTCGTCCTCATACGTCCACGATTCCATTTTTTGGCGTTGGTGGTAACTTTCGACCCGTGCGGCGGCGGTTTTCAAGGCGGTTTGAATTTCGGGCTGCAACCGCGCAAACGCTGCCTGCAAGTCGTCTTGAGTGAGGATGAGGTCGGCTATGGTTCGGGCGGACGTGCCGTCGAAGCGGTTGGTGTATTCGATGAGCGCCGCATCGCCGCGCTTTTGCACGTCGGCGCAGATGTCGGCGACGATGCGGTCGATTTCGGGATTCTGCGCGGTTTCAAAAGCCAGCAGGGCTTTGAGTTCGGCTTGGAAATCGGGCGATTGGGTATTGAGTTTTTTCATGATTTGGTTTTCTCCTTTTTTATTTTTGGACTTGGGGTCGTCTGAATATTCTCTTGTTCAGTCTCTGTCTCTGTTTTGGGTCTGATATACGCTTTTTCTCCCCCGCTGCCAAACTTCAATTCGGGCAGGCATTTTTGTTGCAGACCGAGTTTGGCTAATACATCTTCGCTACGAGAGGTAGTGCGGAAACGGTAACGGGTCTGTTTTCTACCGTTTTTGGTTTTCTCAACCATTGTTTCAAAACCGTCCACTTCATACGCGCTGACCACGGCGTTTTGCAGTCCGGTGTGAACGCCGATAACGTATTTCACTTTTGAAGCGACATCTTTACCGATAACCCAGTTGCCCAACGTACGCGATTTGAGATTTGCATCGTCTTGGTTGTCGAAGCTGTAGTCCGATTCTTCGTCGGTATCCAAGTCTAAAGCGTCTTGGATTTTGACGGCGAGGATCAAGCCGTCGGGATTAAGGCCGTCAAGCGGGCAGGGTTTGAATTTGAAGCGGCTGTCGAGTTCTTCCGCGCTGATGCCGCCTGCGCCGCATCCGGCAGATTGGTTTTTGAATTTTTTGTCGACAACGGATTTGACGAAATGAATCAGGGCAGTTTCGGCGGCTTGCGCTTCGGCTTCGGTCAGATGGTAGCTGATGATATGGCGGCCGAGTTTCTTGCATTTGGCGATGGCTTTGCGTTCCGGTACGTCAATATCGCCGAATTCGCCGTCTTGCGAACGGGCGGCTTGTTCATGCTCGAAGATGCGGTTGTCGCAGCCTTTGCCAATGTAGAGGATTTTGTCTTTTTTCAGGTCGGTCAGACAATAGACGTAAAACCGACGCTCGCCGTTATTCAAAACGGAAAGGGTTGAATCTGAGAATTTTTTTATTTTTGCAACCATTTTAACTTCTCCTATACAGTTTACTGCCGGTGATATAGTGGATTAAATTTAAATCAGGACAAGGCGACGAAGCCGCAGACAGTACAGATAGTACGGTAAGGCGAGGCAACGCAGTACTGGTTTAAATTTAATCCACTATATTTTCAGACGACCTGTCGGCGGGAACGGATAGGGTCGTCTGAAAACGCATCTTCATTCAAAGGAACATTCACCCCGCCTTCACTGCGTTGCCGAACGCCTGAATAATCGGCTCCAGCAGCGTGTGTTTCGTTTTCAATGCAGCTTTGTTGACCACCAGACGGCTGGAAATATCGACAACGTGTTCGACCGCTTCCAAACCGTTTGCCTTAAGCGTGTTGCCGGTGGAGACCAAATCGACGATGGCGTCGCTCAGGCCGACCAGCGGCGCAAGCTCCATCGAGCCGTAGAGTTTGATGATGTCGACGTGTACGCCTTTGCCGGCGAAATGTTCGGCGGCGATGTTGGGATATTTCGTCGCGATACGCAGGCGGCTGCCGGGCTGCGAGGCGGCGGTGTAGTCGAACCCTTTGCGGACGGCGACCATCATGCGGCATTCGGCGATGTGCAAATCCAGCGGCTGGTAAAGCCCGCTGCCGCCGTGTTCGATTAAAACATCTTTGCCCGCAATGCCGAAGTCTGCCGCGCCGTATTGGACGTAAGTGGGCACGTCGGTGGCGCGTACGATGACGAGGCGGATGTTTTCATGGTTGGTGCCGATAATCAGCTTGCGCGATTTCTCGGGCGCTTCGGCGGGAACAATGCCCGCCGCCGCCAAAAGCGGCAGCGTTTCTTCAAAGATGCGTCCTTTGGACAGTGCGATGGTCAGTGTGTTTTCAGTCATTGTTGTTGTGTGCCGTCAGACTTTTAACCCGTACCAAGCAGGCAGCCTGACTTTCTCCGTTGTATAGTGGATTAACTTTAAACCAGTACGGCGTTGCCTCGCCCTTAGCTCAAAGAGAACGATTCTCTAAGGTGCTGAAGCACCAAGTGAATCGGTTCCGTACTATCTGTACTGTCTGCGGCTTCGTCGCCTTGTCCTGATTTTTGTTAATCCACTATATGTTTCAGATGGGAAAAAGGTCGTCTGAAAACCGCGACCGGCATTCAGACGACCCCATGTGGATCAAAGCAGTTTTTTGATGTCGGCGGCAATGGTCGCCGGCTCGCTGCCGTAAGGCGAGAAAATCGCCACTTCGCCGTTTTTATCAATCAGATACGCGCCGGAAGAGTGGTCAACCAGATAGTTCTCGCTGTCTTCCTTCTGAACCACTTTGGCGGAAACTACGCGGTATTGCTGTTTGATAATCGGCAGGCTTTGGTCGCCTGTCGGAGTCAAGCCGATAAATTCAGGATTGAACTGTTTGACGTATTTGCCGATGACTTCAGGCGTGTCGCGCTCGGGGTCGATGCTGACGAACACTACTTTCACATCTTTCGCCTGATCGCCCAATTGTTTCAATGTGTCGCTGTAAGTCAGCAATTCGGTCGGACAAACGTCGGGGCAGTGTGTATAGCCGAAGGACAGGATCACGACTTTGCCTTTCAGGTCGCTTAAGCTGAACGGCTTGCCGTCGCCGTCGGTCAGCGTGAAATCGCCGCCGATGTCCTCTTTACGCATATCCGTTCCCGGACCTTGCGGTTTGGGAGCGGCAGCAGCATTAAGCGAGGTCGTTTCAGGAGAAGAAGCAGGCGTTGCAGCTGGGGCAGACGCTGTTGAAGAAGCGGCTGAAGCAGTCGCAGGATTTTGTTCCGGCGCTTTGGCTTCAGGTTTGCAGGCAGCAAGTGCGGTAAGGGCGAATGCGCCCAAAATGGCGGTACGGATTGCAGTAGGCATCATAAAAATTCTCCAATGCAAATATGGTGTGTGAACGTCGTCTGAAAATAAAAAATGAAGCGAACGCCGTCATCTTAGCGCGTTTGCAACATTTAATATAGCAGTTTATGCCGTTTTTCGGCTGAAAATGAATGATGTTTGATATAAGTGGAAAGAGTAGGATGCGTCGGGAACAAAATAAAATAAATTTAATGTTTTTAAAAATCAAAAATATAAGTAATATATCTGCAAGCAAAGCAAGATTTTGCTTTACAAGCCCGAATACGTCGCTATAATAGCGACTTCTTCACCAGCCCAGGTGGCGAAATTGGTAGACGCAGGGGACTCAAAATCCCCCGCCGCAAGGTGTGTCGGTTCGAGTCCGACCCTGGGCACCACAACCGCTTTTAGAGCGGTTATTTTTTTGTCTATCACGGTCTAATGCCGTAAACCAAAGCCAAGAAATACAAGGCTTTCAGCTGGTTTTGGCATCTATTTATCATCTAATTCCGTCTAATTCAGCTTAATTGGAGTAACCTAAAATTTACGGTATCTTTTGCGGTATCTGAAAAATACCTCGAAAAAATACCGTAAAAATGAAGCTGAACGACCGATAAATCAAAAACGCCAAGCCCGCCGAAAAACCGTTCAAGCTCAATGACGGGAAGAGCTTGTATCTAAATCAAATCTCTTAATTTCAAAACATTGTTAGGTTTTTCAACTTAATCTATCTTTCTTGTCTTGCGATGCGTCAGATATGGAAAAGGTCGTCTGAAAACCACTTTTCATGGTTTTCAGACGACCTTTTATTTACAACGGGAAATTACAGCGAGCGGGCGACTTCGACGATGTCGAAGCATTCCAGCTGGTCGCCTTCCATAATTTCGTTGTAGCCTTTGATCATCAAGCCGCATTCGAAGCCCATGCGGACTTCTTTGACGTCGTCTTTGTAGCGTTTCAAAGAAGACAGTTCGCCGGTGTGGATGACCACGTTGTTGCGGATGAGGCGGATATGGGAATCGCGTTTGACCACGCCGTCGGTAACCATACAGCCTGCGATGTTGCCGACTTTGGATACGCTGATGACCTGACGGATTTCGACCATACCGGTAACCTGCTCTTTCTCTTCCGGCGCCAGCATGCCGCTCATGGCTGCTTTGACGTCGTCGATGGCATCGTAAATGATGTTGTAGTAGCGGATTTCCACGTTTTCATTTTCGGCAAGTTTGCGCGAAGAAGCGTCTGCACGAACGTTAAAGCCGATGATGAACGCGCCTGAAGCGATGGCAAGGTTGACGTCCGATTCGGTAATACCGCCTACGCCGCTGTGCAATACGTTCACTTTCACTTCGTCGGTGGACAGTTTTTTCAGGCTGCCCGCCAAAGCTTCGTAAGAACCTTGTACGTCTGCTTTGATGATGACCGACAAGGATTGGGCTTGGTTTTCGCCCATGTTGTTGAACATATTTTCCAGCTTCGCCGCCTGCTGTTTGGCAAGGCGAACGTCGCGGTATTTGCCTTGGCGGAAGAGTGCGATTTCGCGGGCTTTTTTCTCGTCTGCCAACACCATTGCGTCTTCGCCGGCATTCGGCACGTCGGACAAGCCGAGGATTTCGACCGGAATGGACGGACCGGCTTCGTTGACGGCTTTACCGTTTTCATCAACCATCGCGCGGATTTTACCGAACGCGGTACCGGCAAGCAGCATATTGCCTTTTTTCAGCGTACCGCTTTGCACCAAGAGGGTGGCGACCGCGCCGCGGCCTTTGTCCAAACGTGCCTCAACGATGATGCCTTTGGCGGGCGCATCGACGGGGGCAGTCAGTTCCAATACTTCAGCCTCAAGCAATACGGCTTCGAGCAACGCGTCGATATTGATGCCTTTTTTGGCGGACACGTCGATAAATTGTACATCGCCGCCCCATTCGTCCGGCACGACTTCGTGTGCGGTCAACTCTTGGCGGATGCGCTCGGGGTTGGCAGCTTCTTTATCGATTTTGTTGACGGCAACCACCATCGGCACGCCCGCTGCTTTGGCATGGGCAATGGCTTCGATGGTTTGCGGCATCACGCCGTCGTCGGCTGCGACCACGAGAATCACGATGTCGGTTGCTTTCGCACCGCGCGCACGCATGGCGGTAAACGCTTCGTGACCCGGGGTATCCAAGAAGGTAATCACACCACGAGGGGTTTCAACGTGGTATGCGCCGATGTGCTGGGTAATACCGCCCGCTTCGCCTTGTACCACTTTGGCGCGGCGGATGTAGTCCAACAGCGAGGTTTTACCGTGGTCGACGTGACCCATCACGGTAACAACCGGCGGACGCGGCAATGCTTCGGCTTCCACAGCTTCCACGCCTTCATCCAAGAATGCTTCGGGATCGTCGGCGGCGGCAGGTTTACCAATGTGGCCAAGTTCTTCCACCACAATCAGGGCGGTGTCTTGGTCGATGGATTGGTTGATGGTAACCATCATGCCCATTTTCATCAGGGCTTTGACCACTTCCACGCCTTTGACTGCCATTTTGTGCGCCAAATCGGCAACGGTAATGGTTTCGGGAACCAAGACTTCGTGAACGACGGGTTCGGTCGGCGCTTGGAAGGCGTGTTGGTTCGGCTCGAGTTTGAGTTTCTTGCCTTTTTTACCGCTGCGTACGCGCTCGTCGTCGCCGTTGCGCGCATTGCGGTCGCGTCCGCCTTTACCGCCTTTACCTTTAGCGTTGCGGCCTTGGTTGTCATCGTCGCGGTTGTGGCGGTCTTCTTTTTTCGCACGGGCAGGATTGGCGGCTTTGCCTTCTGCGGGCGCGGCTTTGGCTTTTTCGGCAGGCTTGCGCTGCTCGGCAGCTTTGGCTTCGGCTGCGGGCTTGGCTTGCTGATCCGCCTGTTGTTTCATGGCTTCGCGGCGCGCCTGACGCTCTTGTTTTTCTTTCAACAAGGCTTCTTGATGGGCGCGTAAAGCGGCGGCGCGGCGTGCCTCTTCGTCGCGTTGCGCTTGTTCTTCCGCACTGACCACAGGTTGCGGAGCGGCAGGGGCAGCGGGTTTTGCTGCTTTTTTCGAGTCTTTGCCTTTATTGCCTTTGTCTTGTTTAGGCTTGGCTTTGCCTTCGGCAGGTTTTTCAGACGACCTTTGGGCAGGTTTGTCTTCAGCCGGAACTGCTTGTGCAGCGGGTTCTGCCGGTTTGTCGTCGGCTTTGCTTCCAGCTGCTTTCACGTCGGCAGGTTTTTCAGACGCTTCAACAGGTTTCGCTTCTTCCGCTTTGGCTTTCGGCTCGGCTTTTGCTGCTTTGGCAGCCTTCAACTTCGCAGCTTCCGCTTCGGCTTTCGCGCGCGCTTCGGCACGGGCGGCGGCCTCAGCTTCGGCTTTCGCCTGTTCTGCGGCTCGGTCTTTCGCTTCAACCTGCTCGGCTTTTTGCGCTTCAGCTACTGCTTTGGCTTTAGCTTCGGCGGCAAGCTCTTCCGGCGAAGGAATCGTTACGGAACGGCCGCGTTTGCGTTCGACTTTGACGCCGCTGACAGTGCTGACTTCGGTTTTTTTGCGGCGGATGCTGATGGTTCCGCCGTCATTGCCGTTTTTCTTTTTCAGATAGGCGTTCAGCAGTTGTTTGTCGTCCAGCGTCAGGGAATCGCTGCCGCTGTTCTTATTGACGCCGGCTTCTTTCAGTTGTTTCAGCAAATCATCGACGGGGCGTTTCAGTTCGGCGGCAAATTGTTCTACGGTTGTGTTACTCATCTGTACCCCCATTAGTTCTCTTCGGTAAACCAGTGTTCGCGGGCGGCAAGAATCACTTTTTTCGCCGCTTCTTCATCTACACCGGTTATTTCAATCAGTTCGTCAACGGCCAGTTCCGCCAAATCGTCGCGGGTGGTTACGCCGGCTTCCGCCAGTTTGCGGAGCATATCGGAATCTACGCCGTCCAGATTGCGCATGTCGTCTGAAACTTCTTCCAGCTTCTCTTCGGACGCAATCGCCATGGTCAGAATCGCATCGCGCGCGCGGTTGCGCAGGGTTTCGACGATTTCTTCGTCAAAGCCTTCGATGGCGAGCAATTCGGCAGCCGGAACGTAAGCGACTTCTTCCAGCGTGGCAAAACCTTCTTCCACCAAAATATCGGCAGTTTCGTCGTCGATGTTCAGATGCGCGGTGAAGAGGTCGCGGATGGCTGCGTCTTCGGCAGCGGTGCGTTCGTCCGCTTCTTCGACAGTCATGATGTTCAACTGCCAACCTGTCAAATCGGATGCCAAGCGCACGTTTTGACCGCCGCGACCAATAGCAAGAGCAAGCTGGTCTTCGGCAACGATCACGTCAACCGCATGTTTGTCATCGTCAATCACGATGCGGCTGACTTCGGCAGGAGACAGCGCGTTCATCACGAACTCAGCAGTTTCAGACGACCACAGCACCACATCAATGCGCTCGCCTGCCAATTCGTTGCTGACGGCGTTCACACGAGAGCCGCGCACGCCGATACAGGTACCTTGCGGATCGATGCGTTGGTCGTTGGCTTTGACCGCCACTTTCGCACGTTGACCCGGATCGCGCGCCACTTCGCGGATTTCCAACAAGCCGTCTGCAATTTCAGGTACTTCCATTTCGTACAGCTTCGCAAGGAAATCGCCCGAAGTACGGCTGAGGATGACTTGTTTGCGGCCGGTGTTGCCGATTTCGTCCACACGCAAAAACAGCGCGCGGATACGGTCGCCGCCGCGGAAGTTTTCACGCGGAATCATTTGTTCGCGCGGAATCAGCGCATCCAGCTTACCCGGAACGACTTCAACGATGATGCCGTGGCGTTCCACGCGTTTTACCGTACCGGAAACGATGTCTTCTTTAACAGCCAAGAATTCGTTCAGATTTTGCTCGCGCTCGGCATCGCGGATGCGTTGCAGGATGATTTGTTTGGCAGTTTGCGCAGCTTGGCGGCCAAAACCTTCGTTCGGCAGCGTTTCTTCGTAGTAGTCGCCGATTTGAATGTCGGTACCCGGAATTTCTTCTTGGATTTCTTCGATGGTTTTTTCCAGGTCGGGATAGGTGTAATCCTCGTCGGCAACAATCAGCCAGCGGCGGTAAGTATGGTATTCGCCGGTATCGCGGTCGATTTCGACGCGCACATCCATATGCTCGCGGTCGGCTTTTTTCTTGGCTGCGGTAGAAAGGGCAAATTCCAATGCTTGGAACACCACTTCCGCTTCAACGTTTTTCTCGCTTGCCAACGCTTCGGCAAGTTGCAACATTTCGCGACTCATTTTTTAGAATCTCCAATATCAAGTTTTAAAATTTAAATTCGGGGCGCAGGCGGGCTTTATCGATATTATCCAAGCCGATTTGCGCGGTTTTGCCGTCGAAAGAAAGCGTTACGGTATCGTTTTCACAACCCTCGATGCGGCCGATAAAGTTCTTTTGTCCGTCAACCGGCAGGCGGGTTTTGATTTTTGCCTGTTGTCCCGCAAAGCGCACGAAATCGGCGGCTTTTTTCAGAGGCCGGTCAAGGCCGGGGCTGGAAATTTCCAGATTTTTATAATCGATATCTTCCACCATGAACACGCGGCTCAAATGATTGCTGACGGTCGCGCAGTCTTCGACGGTAATCCCGCCTTCTTTATCGATGAACACACGCAGCGTGCCTTGTGCAGTCAGCTCGAAATCGACCAGTTCGTAGCCCAAACCCGGCAGGGTTTTTTCGAGAATTGTTTGAATATCCATGAATCTCCCGGAGTACATAAACAAAAAAATGGCCCCGTGGCCATTTTTCGTCAAAATTGAAAAATTAGCTTATTATAACCGCTTTCCACTCAAAAGAAAAGCGTTGATTTATCGCGGCTTTTTTCAGACGACCTCATAGAATGAATATGCTTGACAGCATAAAACCAAGCTTAAAATTGTTGACAAAAACGGTCGTCTGAAAAATCGCCATTAAATCTTACCCATTGATAATCATCATTTTATTTCCAACATTTCTTTTTCAGACGACCCCATTTTCCTGCCATACGGCTTGCACGAAGCACGCCGTCATTCTAAAATCCAAAGCTGTTATCATCGAAACAAAAAGGCATTGCCATGTCCGCCCGCCCCATCTACAACTTTTCCGCAGGTCCCGCCGTCCTGCCCGAAGCCGTATTGCGTACCGCGCAGCAAGAAATGCTCGACTACAACGGCACAGGCTTCCCCGTCATGGCGATGAGCCACCGCTCGGAAATGTTCCTCAGCATCCTCCATCACGCCGAACAAGACCTGCGCACGCTGCTGAACATTCCTTCCAACTACAAAATCCTGTTCCTGCAAGGCGGCGCGACCACGCAATTCAACATGGTTGCCATGAACCTGGCGCATGGCTTCCCGTCCGCCGACGCAGTGGTAACGGGCAACTGGAGCCGCATCGCCTACGAACAAATGAGCCGCCTGACCGATGCCGAAATCCGACTGGCGGCGCACGGCGGCGAACAATTCGACTATACCGCCCTGCCGCCCGTTGAAACTTGGGACATAGACAAAAACTCCGCCTTCGTCCACTTCGCCATCAATGAAACCGTCAACGGCCTGCAATACCAAACCGTTCCCAAACTTTCAGACGACCTGCCGCCGCTCGTTTGCGATATGTCCAGCGAAATCCTCTCGCGCGAGTTTGACGTTTCCGACTACGGGCTGATTTACGCGGGCGCACAAAAAAACATCGGCCCCGCCGGCGCAACCGTCGTCATCATCCGCGAAGACCTGCTCGACCGCTGCCCCGACAGCATTCCCGACGTCTTCAACTACCGTTCCCACCTCAACCGCGACGGCATGTACAACACCCCGTCAACTTACGCCATTTATATGTCCGGTTTAGTGTTCCGCTGGCTGCTGACGCAAGGCGGCGTGAAGAAAATCGAAGCCGTCAACAACATCAAAGCCCAAACGCTTTACGACGCCATCGACGGCAGCGGCGGCTTCTACATCAACCGAATCCGCCCCGATGCCCGCTCGAAAATGAACGTCGTCTTCCAAACCGCCTCAGCCGAACTCGACCGCCGCTTCGTCCTCGAAGCCGAACTGCAAGGCTTGTGCCTGCTCAAAGGCTACAAAACCGTCGGCGGTATGCGCGCCAGCATCTACAACGCCATGCCGCTCGAAGGCGTACAGGCGTTGGCGGACTTTATGAGCGATTTCCAACGGCGTTACGGCTAAGGGTTTTATTTCTATATATAAAGGTCGTCTAAAAATTTGCCACGCTTGTTTTCAGACGACCTTTATATTTGGATGCAGCGGATTAACAGCTTCTATTTATGTAGAGTAAAGTTATGTAATGATTTTAGTGCCTATTGTATTGTTATGCTTCTTAACCGCGTTTCCAAACATGGTGTTTCAATTCGCTTTGTGCTATAAAATCCGCTGTTTTAACTGATTCGAAAGAAAAAAATGGACGCTTTACACCTTCTCACCACACGTCGTTCATCTAAAAAACTGACTGCTCCCGCGCCGAACGCAGAGCAACTGGAAGCGATGCTTCAAGCCGCTACGCAGGTTCCCGATCACGGCAATATGCGTCCGTTCCGCTTCACCGTCATTCAAAGCGCGGAAGGGTTGCAACGTTTCCGCGAAATTTTGTGCCGGACCGTTACCGAATTGAATTTTGGCGATGATGCCATGAGAAAGGCCGAGCGGGTGGGCAGTATGGCTCCGATGGTCATCGGCGTAACTTTTGCGCCTAATCGCGAAGTGGCGAAGCCCAAACCCGAATGGGAACAGATGTTGAGCGCGGGCTGTGCCGCCTACGGGTTGCAGCTTGCCGCTTCCGCGCAGGGCTTCGACAATGTGTGGATTACGGGAATGTGGGTCAACAGCCCGCTCTTGCGCGAAGCATTCGGCTGTTTGGACAAAGACAAAATCATCGGGCTGATGATGATCGGCTCTTCTGTGGAAGAGGGGGGCGGTGCGAAAAATACCGATTTGGAACAATTCGTAACAACTTGGTAAACGGTTCG
This sequence comes from Neisseria sp. HMSC055H02, assembly GCF_001813335.1. NCBI lineage: Bacteria > Pseudomonadati > Pseudomonadota > Betaproteobacteria > Neisseriales > Neisseriaceae > Neisseria > Neisseria sp. HMSC055H02. Next base: position 23,785 of record NZ_KV812096.1, read on the forward strand.
CAATGTAAAAAGGTCGTCTGAAAACCGGGATTCAGGTTTTCAGACGACCTTTGGTTTTGGCAAAAGCCAAATCGACGGCTGCCTTTTCCGGCTTTGGGTAAAAGGCGTACAATCCGAATTCAAACGAACCGGAACGAATGGAAACGAATCCAGATGAAACCGAAAATACAGAGACACGAACATATCCTCACGCTCGTGCGCGAGCAACATTTCATGACGGTCGAGCAGCTTGCGGAAGCCTTGGACGTTACCCCGCAGACCATACGCCGCGATATACAGGAGTTGAGCGAAAGCGGTCAGTTGAAGCGTTACCACGGCGGGGCGTCGGTCGGCGATATTTCCGGCAGCGCGGCGCAGGGCAAGCGAAACCACTGTCAAAATGAAAAAAACGCCATCGCCCGCCTGATTGCCGCCCACATTCCCGACAATTCGTCGCTGTTTATCAGCATAGGCACGACGATGGAAGCTGTTGCTGCCGAGTTGGTCAAGCAGCGCAAAAACCTGCGGATTATCACCAACAATATTTACGTTGCCTCCATCACGTCCGCGCGCACCGACTACACCGTCATCATCACCTCCGGCGTTGTGCGCCCATTGGATGGCGGGATTACGGGCGTGGCGACGGTTGATTTTATCAATCAGTTTAAAGTCGATTATGCCGTCATGAGTACGCACGGTGTGGAAAGCGACGGCTCGCTGTTGGACTACGACTATAAAGAAGTCAGCGTCATGCAGGCGATGATGACCAATGCGCGGGTCAGGTATTTGGGCGTGGACCACAGCAAATTCAACAGCAATGCCTTGGTCAGACTGGGCGATATCGGCTCGTTTGACAAAGTATTTACCGACCGCGTACCTGAAGCCGTCATGCAGAAGGTTTTGGGCGATGCGGGCGTAGAATGGCTGGTTGCCGAACCTGTGCCGCTTTGAGTGCGCCACTATAACGATAGAGTCAAGTCGGGTACAATAAAGTCCTTTTCAGAAGACCCTTTATAGATACGTCGTATGAAACCCAATCCCTTCCCAATAAAGAACCATTATGCTCAATAAAGACCAATTCGCGGACAACCATTTCATCCGCACCATTATCGAAGAAGACCTCAAAAGCGGCAAACACGAAGCCATCCAAACCCGCTTCCCGCCCGAACCCAACGGCTACCTGCACATCGGCCACGCCAAATCCATCTGCCTGAACTTCGGTTTGGCGTACATTTACGACGGCTTGTGCAACCTGCGTTTCGACGATACCAACCCCGAAAAAGAAAACGACGAATACGTCAACTCCATTAAAGAAGACGTCGAATGGCTCGGTTTCCATTGGGCAGGCGAGCCGCGTTTCGCTTCCAATTATTTCGACCAGCTTTACGACTACGCCGTCGGTTTGATCAAAGACGGCAAGGCGTATGTCGATGATTTGACGCCCGAAGAAATGCGCGAATACCGCGGCACGCTGACCGAAGCGGGTAAAAACAGTCCTTACCGCGACCGCAGTATCGAAGAAAACCTCGACCTGTTCACACGCATGAAAAACGGCGAGTTCCCCGACGGCAGCAAAACCCTGCGCCTGAAAATCGACATGGCGGCAGGCAACATCAATATGCGCGACCCCGTCATCTACCGCATCCGCCGCGCCCATCACCACAACACCGGCGACAAATGGTGCATCTACCCGATGTACGACTACACGCACTGCATTTCCGATGCCATCGAAGGCATCACGCATTCCTTGTGTACGCTCGAATTTGAAGCCCACCGCCCGCTGTACGACTGGGTGTTGGACAACATCCCCGCGCCGCACGCCACCCGCCCGCGCCAATACGAGTTTTCCCGTTTGGAGCTTCTGTATTCCATTACGTCCAAACGCAAGCTGAACCAACTGGTTTCAGACGGCCACGTTTCCGGCTGGGACGACCCGCGTATGCCGACGATTTCCGGTATGCGCCGCCGCGGTTACACGCCCGAAGGCCTGCGCCTGTTTGCCAAACGCGCCGGTATTTCCAAATCTGAAAACATCGTTGATATGAGCGTGTTGGAAGGCGCGATTCGCGAAGAGCTGGAAAACTCCGCCCCGCGCCTGATGGCAGTCTTGGATCCGCTCAAAGTAACCCTGACTAACTTTGAAGCCGGCAAAACCCAAAGCCGCCGTGCCGCGTTCCACCCCAATCACGAAGAAATGGGCGAGCGCGAAATCCCCGTGTCCCAAACCATCTACATCGAGGCAGACGACTTTGCCGAAAATCCGCCCAAAGGCTTCAAACGCCTGACCCCGGGCGGCGAAGTGCGCCTGCGCCACGGCTATGTGATCAAGTGCGACGAAGTCGTAAAAGACGCAGCGGGCAATGTAGTCGAACTCAAATGCAGCATCGACCATGACACCTTGGGCAAAAATCCAGAAGGCAGAAAAGTCAAAGGCGTGATTCACTGGGTTTCCGCCGAACACGCCGCCGAAATCAAAGTCCGCCTGTACGACCGCCTCTTTACCGTCGAGCGTCCCGATGCCGTGCGCGGCGAAGACGGCGAATACCTGCCGTTTACCGATTTCCTCAACCCAGAATCCATTAAGGAAATCACCGCCTACGCCGAACCCGCAGCCAAAAACCTGCCCGCCGAAAGCCGTTGGCAGTTCGAGCGTCTGGGCTATTTCGTGACCGACCGCAAAGACCACCGCCCCGAGCAGCCCGTGTTCAACCGCACAGTAACACTGAAAGACTCTTGGCAGCCCAAGTAATCTGTTGGCAACAGCTATATTGGAAGGTCGTCTGAAAACTTGGAATCTGGTTTTTAGACGACCTTTTGGCCTAAGGGAACAGACCAGTTTGCTATGGCATCGTTTATGGTTCCGAATGCCATCGAGAGATAAAATTGCTGCGGTGGACAGTGCTTCTTTAGATGAGATAGTTGAAGTTATCTTTTCTCAGAGTAGGCAGTATGTGTGGGCAAAACGGTACTGTGTCGCTTTACTTGAACTCAAGGCGGATGATTTTTATAATGGTTGAAAGCATAAAGTCAATGGATTTTGTTCTATCCGTACTGTATGCGATTTCATTGTTTTGTCTTGATATAAATGAATATAAATGAACCTGCCAAAATGGAAAGGTCGTCTGAAAAGTTTCAGACGACCT
>NZ_KV812096.1:27006-37602 GCF_001813335.1 Neisseria sp. HMSC055H02
GGTCGTCTGAAAAGTTTCAGACGACCTTTTGTTTAAGCTGTCATCAGCTCAGTTTGCCGTGGCATTGTTTGTATTTCAGGCCGCTGCCGCAAGGGCAGGGGTCGTTGCGGTGGACGACTTGGCCTTGGGCGGCAAGTGCTTCAGGGCTGAAATCCGTTCCGTCGGGATCGAACGCTTCGGTAACCAAATTGGTTTGGGATTGTCCGAGCAGCTCTTCCATCTCGGGCGCTTCGGAGTGGATGGTTTGGATGCTGACGGGTGCAGTTTCGGCAATTTCTTCCACATCGGTGTTGCGTTCGATTTGGACGGAGGTCAAGAGGGAAGCGGTTTGATGCTTGATGCCGCGCCACAGGTTTTCAAACATGGCGAAGGCTTCGCGTTTGTATTCCTGTTTCGGATTTTTCTGGGCATAGCTGCGCAGGTGGATGCCTTGGCGCAGGTAGTCCATGGCGGCAAGGTGTTCGCGCCATTGCAGGTCGATGACTTGCAGCATGACGTTGCGTTCGAAATCCGCCATCGGTTTTTTACCGACCAGCTCGACTTTGGCTGCGTATTCTTCTTCCACACGTTTAATCAGACGCTCTTTGATGTCCTGATTGTCCAAAGTGGTGTCTGCTTTGAGCCATGCTTGGATGTCTTCGTGCAGGCGGAATTCGGCGGCAAGCTGGCTTTCGAGTGCGGGGATGTCCCATTGCTCTTCCATGCTGTCGGGCGGTATGTACAAATCGACCAAATCGCTGATGACTTCTTCGCGGATACCTTTAGTCAGGTCGCTGACGTCTTTGCTGTTGAGGATTTCGTTGCGTTGGTGGTAGATGACTTTACGTTGGTCGTTGGCAACGTCGTCGTATTCCAATACTTGTTTGCGCATGTCGAAGTTGCGGCCTTCGACTTTGCGTTGTGCGCCTTCGATTTGACGGGTCAACATGCCGTGTTCGATGGCGACTCCTCGTTCGGGCGCAAGGCGGTTGAGGATGGCGGCAGCGCGGTCGAGTGCGAAGAGGCGCAGCAGCGGGTCTTCAAACGAGAGGTAGAAGCGGCTGGAGCCGGGGTCGCCCTGACGGCCTGCGCGTCCGCGCAATTGGTTGTCGATGCGGCGGCTTTCGTGGCGTTCTGTACCGATGATGTGCAGGCCGCCTGCCGCGACCACTTGGTCGTGTTCTGCCTGCCAGCCGTTTTCAAGGGCGGCGATTTGTGCGGTTTTTTCTTCGTCGCTCAGGTTTTCGTTGGACTGGATGGCTTCGATTTGGTGCTTGAGGTTGCCGCCGAGGACGATGTCGGTACCGCGCCCCGCCATGTTGGTGGCGACGGTAATGGCGCCGACTTTACCGGCTTGGGCGACAATCAGGGCTTCGCGTTCGTGTTCTTTGGCGTTGAGGACGTTGTGCGGCAGTCCTGCTTTTTGCAGAAGACGGGAAACCAGCTCGGAGTTTTCGATGCTGGTGGTACCGACGAGGACGGGCTGCCCGCGTTTGTGGCATTCTTCGATGTCTTTGACGACGGCTTCGAATTTTTCTTCGGCAGAACGGAAAATCTGGTCGTTGAAGTCTTTACGTTGTACGGGGCGGTTGGTCGGGATGATGACGGTTTCGAGGTTGTAGATGCTTTGGAACTCGAAAGCCTCGGTATCGGCGGTACCGGTCATGCCGGAAAGTTTGGTGTACAGGCGGAAGTAGTTTTGGAAGGTGATGGAGGCGAGGGTTTGGTTTTCGCGTTTGATTTCCACGCCTTCTTTGGCTTCGACGGCTTGGTGCAGACCTTCGGACCAGCGGCGGCCGGACATCAGACGACCTGTAAATTCATCCACGATGACAATTTCGCCGTCTTGGATGACGTAGTGTTGGTCTTTATGGAATAACGTATGCGCGCGTAATGCTGCCATGAGGTGGTGCATCAGGGCGATGTTGGCGGCGGAGTAGAGGGAGTCGTTTTCTTGCAGCAAACCCATTTGAATCAGGATTTGCTCGGCGTGTTCGTGACCCGCTTCGCTCAAGATGACTTGGTGTGCTTTTTCATCGACCCAGTAATCGCCTTCGCCTTCTTCGGTTTCTTGGCGAATGAGATGCGCGGGAAGGCTGTTCATGATTTGGTACAGCTGGATGTTGTCATCCGCCTGACCGGAGATAATCAGCGGGGTGCGCGCTTCGTCGATCAGAATGGAGTCCACTTCGTCCACTACGGCAAAATTCAATTCGCGCTGAACTTTGTCGTATTGGTCGGTCACCATGTTGTCGCGCAGGTAGTCGAAGCCGAATTCGTTGTTGGTACCGTAGGTAATGTCGGAGCCGTAGGCGTTTTGACGGTCAAACGGCTGCATATCGGCGACGATGACGCCGACGGTTAAGCCGAGGAAGTTATAGAGCGGTTCCATAATGCCTGCGTCGCGGGCGGCGAGGTAGTCGTTGACGGTAACAACGTGCACGCCTTTGCCGGACAGGGCGTTGAGATAGACGGCAAGGGTGGCGACCAAGGTTTTACCTTCGCCGGTACGCATTTCGGCGATTTTGCCGTCGTGCAGCACCATACCGCCGATAAGCTGGACGTCAAAGTGGCGCATACCGAGTACGCGGCGGGACGCTTCGCGGCAGACGGCAAAGGCTTCGACCAAAATGTCGTCCAAAGTCTGACCGTTGGCAAGGCGTTGTTTGAATTCGGCTGTTTTAGCCTGTAAATCCGCATCGCTCAAGGCTTTCATTTGTTCTTCGAGTGCGTTGATTTTGGTAACGGATTTACGGTATTGTTTGAGCAGCCGGTCATTGCGGCTGCCGAAGATTTTCTTAGCAATGTTTGTCAGCATGAAATAGTTCCTGCGCCTGATATAAAATAATGGCGAAACGGGGATTTTAACACAAGCCTCGCGGCAAGGCAGTCATGCCGTTTGAAATAAAGGCAGTTTTACCGGATTTCAATCTTGATAATACAACCGTACACTTTGAAAAGGTCGTCTGAAACATATGAATTTGGAACAATTGGGCAAGCGGGATGCGCGGTTGGCCGGTTTGTTGCAGCAGTCGCAACAATGGCGCAGGCTGGATGCGGCAGTCAAACGCATCCTGCCGGCAAACCTGCACCCGCACTTTCAAACCGCCTGCATCGAAGAGGGCAGGCTGGTGTTGCTGGCGGCAAACGGTATGGCGGCTTCGCGCCTGAAAATGATATTGCCTGCGCTTGTGCCGCAGCTTCAGGATTTGAACGCGGGGATTCGGGATGTGGCGGTCAAAGTCGTGCCGAAGCCGCCGGCGCAACCCAAAGTCAACAGCCTGCATTTGAGCGGGGCGGCATTGGAGAGTTTTGATGCGGCGGCGGCAAAATTGGAAGACAAGCATCCTGAATTGGCTGCCGCGCTGGCGGATTTGGTGCGCAAACACAGCCGTTAAGTTGGGAATTATTATTTAAATTGTTAATATAAGTTAAATTTCATTCGTTCGAATGAGAAGGTCTAATACTAAAGGAATAATACCTGAATAGTAGTCATTCTTTTTTAGGTAAACTGATGTAAATTTGCTATGGAATCTTGGACTTGTTTGGGTTGTTGTAGCAGAATACGGCTTCATTATTTCTTTGGTTCCGCTTGTAGATAGTAAACCCGAATATGGGTTTATTAATATATTCGCAAGTTTTGTTTTGTAAAATTTAACAGACTCTCATCATTAGGAGATACAAATGAAAGCATATTTAGCCCTGATTTCTGCCGCCGTTATCGGTTTGGCTGCCTGCTCGCAAGAACCTGCAAAACCTGCTGAGAATGCAGCGCCTGCCGCTTCTGAAGCCGCTCCTGCGGAAACTGCTGCACCTGCCGATGCTGCTCCTGCTTCCGAAGCAGCGCCTGCCGATTCTGCCGCAGCACCTGCCGCCGGCAACTGCGCGACTACTGTCGAAGCCAACGACGCTATGCAGTTCAACACTAAAGAAATCCAAGTCAGCAAAGCTTGTAAAGAATTCACCGTTACCCTGAAACACACCGGTACCCAACCTAAAGAAAGCATGGGTCACAACATCGTCATCGGTAAAGCCGAAGACATGGACGGTATTTTCAAAGACGGTGCCGGCGCTGCTGCAACCGACTACGTGAAACCTGACGATGCACGCGTTGTTGCCCACACCAAACTGGTCGGCGGCGGCGAAGAAGCTTCCCTGACTCTGGATCCTGCCAAACTGGCGGGCGGCGAATACAAATTTGCCTGCACCTTCCCGGGACACGGTGCTTTGATGAACGGCAAAGTGACTTTGGTCGACTAATCCGTACAAGCTTCAAAATACAGACAGCCTGCTTTATGCAGGCTGTTTTGTTATAAAATGGTCGTCTGAAAAGTACCCCATTGAGAACACAAACATGAATCCGTTTGAAACCAAAAGCGTTACCTTTGCTGAACCGATTGAAATGCTGTATGCCTGCCACGGCAAAGTGCGCCGTTTCTGCGGCCAGGTCGCCATGCTGTCGGACTATATCGCCGAAAACGGCTGCAATCAGATTGTTTTGCAAACCATCCGCCAAATCGCCCAGTATTTCAACGTCGCCGCCCCGCTGCACCATGAAGACGAAGAAGAAAACTTCTTCCCGCTCCTGCTGCAATACGCGCCGCAAGCCCAAGAAAGCGTGGACGAGCTTTTGCGCCAGCATGTAAGCCTGCATGGCAACTGGGATGCCGTGGCTGCCGAATTTGCAAAACTCGAAGCAGACAACGCCTATATCCCCGATGCGGAAGCGTTCAAACGCTTTGTGGCAGGTTACGATGTCCATTTGGCGATTGAAGAACCCTTGTTCGACATGGGCAAAACGTTTATCCCCAAAGAGAAACTGACCGAAATCGGTGAAATCATGGCGGCGCGTCGGCGCAAATAAAGTCGTTTACAGATTGCCGTTTCTTCAAACAAGGGTCGTCTGAAAACTTGAAAACAGAGTTTCAGACGACCCCAGTATCCCCCGTAACACAACCACGTCGTCTGAAAAGGAAGCACCATGCTGACGCCAAAAAGCTGCGATTTGTTCAATATCCCGTTTTTCCAGTTTGCCCAGCTCAAAAAATACCAGCCCGAAAGCATTCCGCAAATCAAAGCCGACTACAAGGAAAACTGGCAGATATGGCAGCAGTTGATACAACAGGTCGCCGCAGACTTGGGCGAACCTTTCGCCCCGCCGCATATCGAACGCTGGTGTAACGGCTGGCAGGTTCGCGCCCATTTCTTCGCCTACTTCAAATACGCCCAATACAAAAATTCCGCCGCCATCCTGTCGATACTGCTCAACCGCCGCCGCCTGAGCGTCAGCTTGGACTGGCACTGTTACAAAGCCGACGTGTCGCCGATTGCGCTGCCCGAGTACAACCGCTGGCTGGACAATTTCGATACCGAAAAATACGCCGCATTCGATATGTGGCACGGCGCGGAAAGCGAATATGACGACTACCGCACCGTCGCACAACAAAGCGAATCCGACCGAAGGTTGCAAAACGACGAAGACTTTTTCTGCATCGGCAAACACATTGAACGCGACGATTTGGGCAAGCAGGATGTAGCGAAATGGATAGCCGAAACGGTGGAAGATTTGCTGCCGCTTTATGAAGCCTGTCATGGCGGATAAAGACGGTTTCTGTCCGAATGTGCCGTAGGTTAAAATAGGAAAAACGCACATCGTCATTCCCGCTCCGATGAGAGGCCGAAACAGGTACTTCATTTAAATTTGCCCTGTCAAACATATCCTGCTGTTTCCGTTTTTCAGACGACCTTTAAGCACTTGGCGGTCGTCTGAAAACTTGTTATATCGAGCAACAATCTTAAATCATGAACGAAAAACTCCCTCCCGACGCGCTCATCGAAGCCGCGCTTTTGACCCAAACCGAACCCTTAAACGAAAAATCCATGCGCGAATTGTGTGTGCCGCCGCTGTCGCAGGACAAATTAATCGATGTATTGGCGCAGTTGAAAACACGTTGGCAGGGCAGGGCGTTGCAACTGGTGCATACGCACGAGGGCTGGCGGTTTCAGATTGCTCAGGCGGCATTCGAGCGGCTGGGCAGCCTTCAGGAGCAGCGTGCGCCGCGCTATTCCCGCGCCGTGATGGAAACGCTGGCGATTATTGCCTACCAGCAGCCGGTGACGCGAGGCGACATTGAGGGCATACGCGGCGTGGCGGTGTCGCAGAACGTGATGCAGACTTTGCAGGACAGGGGCTGGATTGAAGTGATCGGGCATCGTGATTCGGTCGGGCGGCCTGCATTGTGGGCGACGACGGAAACATTTTTGAGCGATTTGCAGTTGGACAGTTTGGAAGAACTGCCGCCATTGACCGAGTTGGGTGAATTGGTGTTGCCCGAACTGGTGGAAACGCCGCCGACAGGCGATGAGGAAGAGCCTGCGGAAGAGTCTGAAAATGCAGGCAGGTTGGTCAACTGAATTGGGAGGGGTCGTCTGAAAGGGTTTTCAGACGACCTTTCGTGTCTTGGGCGCTGCTTTGCCATTTGCAGGTCGGGCATGAATGCCGACCTGAGGTATTGGTTTTATAGTGGATTAAAATAAAAATGAGACAAGGCGGCAACGCCCGCCGTGTACGGGTAGTACATAAGGGCGTTGGCAACGCCGTATCATTGCAATTTTAATCCACTATATCTGTACTGTCTGCGGCTTCGTCGTTGTCCTGATTTAAATTTAATCCACTATAATACGAGATCCGTCGTCAGCCGTCATTCCCGCGCAGGCGGGAATCCATTTTTGAAATTCAGAAACTGTTCTTCAAATCAAGGTTTATCAAGCTTTACGATGGATTCCCGCCCGCGCGGGAATGACGGAATTGGATGACATGCTGCATTCAAAGTTAACTATGTTTGCGATAGCCGAAAAATGTAGTTTAGGTTTTATCGTGAAAAACTTGATTGTCCGATTCTAAATTTGATTGGCTGATTTGCGGGCAAAGTTCAAGTTACGGCTCGGCTGAATTGAGAAAGGTCGTCTGAAAACCCGAATCCGGTTTTTCAGACGACTTTCGTGTGTTTACGCTTTGTTTGAACATTTATTCCTTGCGTTGTAAAACGGCGGCGAAGAATCCGTCGGTTTGGTGTTTTGCCGAATCGAGGCGCAGGTATTTGCCGGTGTTCAAATCGATTTTCAAACCGGCGAGCAGGTCGGCGCAGTCGAGGAGTTCGTATTCCGGGTGTTCTTCCAAAAAGCGTTCGACCTGAATTTCGTTTTCTTCGGGCAACACGCTGCAAGTGGCGTAAACCAGCCTGCCTTGCGGTTTGACCAGTTTGGCGGCGGCATCGAGGATGCTGTGTTGCTGTTCCAAAAGTTTGGCGACGGTTTCGGGCGATTGGCGGTATTTGAGGTCGGGGTTGCGGCGCAGCGTGCCTAAGCCGGAGCAGGGGGCATCGACCAAAACGCGGTCGGCTTTGCCGGTCAGGCGGGCGATGCGGCTGTCGTGTTCGCTGCTGATGCGTTCGGGGTGGATGTTGGTCAGCCCAGCGCGGGTCATGCGGGGCTTGAGGTTGGCAAGGCGTTTTTCGGCGATGTCGAAGGCGTAGATTCTGCCTTTGTTTGCCATTTGCGCGCCGACGGCGAGGGTTTTGCCGCCTGCGCCTGCGCAGAAATCGACGATGATTTCGCCGCGTTTGGCACCAACGAGCAGGGCGAGGAGCTGGCTGCCTTCGTCTTGGACTTCCAACGTGCCGTCTAAAAACAATTCGTGTTTGTTGAGGGCGATTTTGTTTTTCAGGCGTATGCCCCAAGGGGAATAGGGCGTGGCTTCTGCATCGGGGCTTTCGGCTTGAAGTAGCGGCAGCACTTTGTCGCGTCTGCCTTTGAGCGTATTGACGCGGATGTCGAGCGGCGCGGCTTGGTTGATGCTGCGGCCGAAGGCGAGGATTTCTTCGTCTCTAAAATGTTTTTGCAGTTGCTCCACCAGCCATTGCGGCAATTCGGCGGCGGTATGGAGGTCGTCTGAAAATTCGGGTTTGCGTGCTTTGAGGCTGCTGAGGAACTCGGTTTCTTCTTCGTCGAGCAGGTCTTTGATTTGGCTGATGTTGGTGCTTCTGCCAAGGACGAGTGCGGCAAGCGCGGCTTTGCGCGGCTGGGCATGCGGACGGCGCAGGACGGCACTGATTTTTTGATAATGGCGCAGGGCGGCGAAGGCGGTTTCGGCAATTTCGTGGCGGTCTTGCCTGCCGAGCTTTTTGTGTTCGCGGAAGTAGCCGGACAGAACGGCATCGGCAGGCTGTTTGAAGGTCAGCATGTCAGCCAGCACTTTGGCGGTATGGTCGAGTTGGATCGGGGTCATGGTGGGTTCGCAATCGGGGGAAAGGCTTGGATTATACTGGAAAGGTCGTCTGAAAACGTTGAATCAGGTTTCAGACGACCTGCTTGGACTACACAATCCGCGCCATCAGTAAATCGTGCATATTCAGCGCGCCGGTCAGCACGCCGTCGGCATCGGTTACCAAAAGCCCGTTCACATGGTTTGCCTGCATGACTTTCAGGGCTTCGGTGGCGAGGCGTTCGGCGGGGATGGTTTTGGGTGAGGGGTGCATGATTTCATCGACGGTCAGCCCGTCAAAACGGTCGCGCTGTTGGAACAGGCGGCGCAAATCGCCGTCGGTGAACACGCCTTTCAGACGACCTTCGTTGTCCGTTACCGCCAGCATACCCAAGCCTTTTTCGCTCATGCTGACGATGGCTTCTTTTAAGGGCGTGCCGAGTCGGACGGCGGGCAGGGCGTCGTCTTGGTGCATGATGTCCGCAACGCGCAAAAGCAGGCGTTTCCCAAGGCTGCCGGCGGGGTGGCTCAAGGCGAAATCGTCGGGCGTGAACGCGCGTGCGCGCAGCAGGACAACCGCCAACGCATCGCCCAAAGCCATGACGGCGGTGGTACTGGTGGTCGGGGCAAGTCCCAGCGGGCAGGCTTCTTTAGAAACTGACGCCGTGATGTGAATGTCGGCATGGCTCGCCATGGTCGAATCGGGGCGGGCGGTGATGCAGATGAGGGTGATGTTTTTGCGTTTGAGCGCGGGGATGATGGCGGCGATTTCGTCGCTTTCGCCGGAATTGGAAATCGCGACGACGACGTCGTTGTCCACAATCATGCCCAAGTCGCCGTGTGCCGCTTCCGCAGGATGGACGAAAAACGCGGGTGTGCCGGTCGAAGCCATGGTCGCCGCTATTTTGCGCCCGATATGTCCCGACTTGCCCATGCCTGTGATGACGACCCTGCCTTTGCAGTGCAACAGCGCGTCTGCCGCGTGGACGAATTGTTCGTCCAATTCCGTCGCAATTTCGCGCAAGCCTTCTGCTTCGGTGTGCAACACTTCGCGCGCCCAATCGAGATATTGACCGTTTCCTGCCATAAATTTACGCCTTTTTGTGTTCGTTTTATATGATTTTGGACATTGTTAATGCCCTAATAAACTATCCAAATTTTCCGAATAGGGGTAGCATTACCGCCTGCTTCGTAAATAACCTATATTTATATATTTAAAGGAATCAGAGATGACTATTTTATCGGACGTTAAAGCATTAGGACAACAAATCTGGCTGGACAACCTTTCCCGCTCGCTCGTACAAAGCGGCGAATTGGCGCAAATGCTGAAACAAGGCGTGTGCGGCGTCACTTCCAATCCCGCCATCTTCCAAAAAGCCTTCGCCGGCGACGCGCTTTACGCCGACGAGGTCGCCTCCCTCAAGCAGCAAGACCTCAGCCCCAAACAACGCTACGAAACCATGGCGATTGCCGACGTACAGGCAGCCTGCGACGTTTGCCTTGCCGAACACGAATCCACCGGCGGCAAAACCGGTTTCGTCAGCCTAGAAGTTTCCCCCGAGCTTGCTAAAGACGCACAAGGCACGGTAGAAGAAGCCCGCCGTCTCCATGCCGCCATCGCGCGTAAAAACGCCATGATTAAAGTCCCCGCCACCGACGCAGGCATCGAAGCACTCGAAACCCTCATCGCCGACGGCATCAGCGTGAACCTGACCCTGCTGTTCTCGCGCGCCCAAACCCTCAAAGCCTACGCAGCCTACGCGCGCGGCATCGCCAAACGCTTGGCAGCCGGACAAAGCGTTGCCCATATCCAAGCCGTCGCCAGCTTCTTCATCTCCCGCGTGGACGGCGCGCTTGACGCAACCCTGCCCGACCACCTAAAAGGCAAAATCGCCATCGCCCTTGCCAAAGCCGCCTACCAAGACTGGGAGCAATACTTCGGCAGCCCCGAATTTGCCGCACTGGAAGCCAAAGGCGCAAACCGCGTGCAACTCTTATGGGCGTCCACAGGCGTCAAAAATCCCGCCTATCCTGATACGCTCTACGTTGACAGCCTGATCGGCGCGCACACCGTCAACACCGTCCCCGACGCTACCCTCAAAGCCTTCATCGACCACGGCACAGCCAAAGCCACGCTGACCGAAGGCGTGGACAAAGCAAAAGAACAGCTTGCCGAAACCGCCGCGCTCGGCATAGACGTAGAAACCCTCGCCAACCGCTTGCAGGAAGACGGTTTGAAACAATTTGAAGAAGCCTTCGACAAACTGCTCGCACCGCTTGCCTGATGGTCAAACCGCAGGTAAGGCTTGCGGTTTGCAGATATAAAAGGTCGTCTGAAAACCAAAATTCAGGTT